>JBOHRW010000249.1:0-3305 GCA_050732935.1 Gemmatimonadota bacterium | reverse complement strand
GAGAAGGCCTCCTGACGGGGCGCGAAAAAGCAAAGGGCGAGGAAATCGGCTTGGCAGTCGATCCGTTCGGCTACCCATGGTTCAAGATGGCATCTCGTTTGGTGGCCCCAACGGGATTCGAACCCGTGTTTTAGCCTTGAGAGGGCTACGTCCTAGGCCACTAGACGATGGGGCCGCCCGCTTGGCGAGGAGAAGGAAGATACTGGCCGGGAGGGGGAGCGCAAAGCGCGGGCTCGGATGGTGCAGCCTCCCTTGCGCACCCGGCTTCTAAATTATAGAATCATCGGTATGCAAATATCGTCCGAAGCCCCACGGCGGGGACGCCCCCGCAGCTTCGATCAAGACGAGGTCCTGGATCGCGCCATGCGCGTGTTCTGGCGCAAGGGGTATGCTCCCACCACCCTATCCGACCTGACCGAGGCCATGGGCATCAACCGCGCCAGCCTCTATGCCGCTTTCGGCAACAAGGAATCCCTCTTCCGCCGCGTGCTCGACCACTACGTTCACGGCCCCTTCTCTTATTTCAGAGAGGCTCTCGAAGCCCCGACCGCCCGCGAGGTGGTGCAACGGCTGCTCCAGGGAGGCGCCAATCTGAGCGCCGATGCGCGCAATCCTTCGGGCTGCCTCTGGGTACGAGGCGCCCTGTCGCACGGCGACAGGCCCAGACTGCGACGCGAGATGTCGACACGACGCAGGCGGTCGGTCCTCGACCTCGAGAGGCGTCTCGCCCAGGCCGTCGACAACGGGGATCTGCCCGGAGAGACCGACCCCCAGGCCCTGGCCCTGTTCGTGCAGGCCATCCATCTCGGGATTCAGGTCCAGGCGATCAGCGGGGCCACGCGTGCGGATCTGGCCAAGGTCGTCCAGGTCGCGACCGAAGCCATGTTCGACTAGGGACTTTCCACGCTTTCTTTACTCATCGATCAACAATTAGGCTTGACTTCACTACACCAAAAATGGTAGGATAGCCGATACGGCGCAGGCGATCCAGCGCGGCGCCCTGGAGGCGATCGATGAGGGCAAGGAATCGGCGGGGCCGTCTCGGGACCCGCACCCGCGTGATACTCTGCGTGGCCGGCCTGACCGGCTGGGTGGTGCTCGTCTCGACACTCCACCTCGGAGGGTTCTGGACCGGCGGCACGAGCAAGGGAGCGGCGGAACTCCTGGAAATCGGGGCTCTGCCGGTCACCTGAAACCTCACCATTCCGATCGCCTGTAAGGCGATGAGCACAGACGGCAAGCCGGTCGACATGAGCCTCGGGATGGACGGGTCGGGACTGGATACCATGGCCGCCATGATGGCCGCCGGGCCGGTCGCCGACACGGTCCCCCAGGTCGCCAAGTTCGTGCGCTACAGCGGCTGGCCGGAGCTCAAAGAGGCGCTGATGTCCGGCGACCTCAAGGCGGCGATGCTGCTCGCCCCCATGGCCATGGATCTCGCCGCCAATGGAATTCCGGTCAAGATCGTCGCCCTCGGACACCGGTCGGGGGCGGTGATCATGGTGCCGACGGAGTCGCCGTACCGGACCTTCGCCGATCTGAAGGGGAAGACCATCGGGATTCCGAGCCGATTCGCGGTGGATCACATCTTCGTGCGCAAGCTGATGAAGGAGTATGGTCTCGAGGACGGCGACCTGACCATGGTCGAGCTGCCACCACCCGACATGCCGGCGGCCCTCCTGGCGGACGCCGTGGACGCCTACGCCACCGGCGAGCCGTACGGCGCAAGGTCCGAGATGGACGGGTACGGCCGCGTGCTCTACATGACCCGGGACGAGTGGCCGACCTACATCTGTTGCGTCCTCACGGTGCGGGAGGAGCTGATCCGGGAAGATCGCAAGCTCGTCCAGCTCCTGGTGGATCACGTGATGTCCGCGGGGCACTGGCTCGACTCCTCTCCTGGGCACCGCAAGACCGCCGCTCGCATCGCCTCGGGGAACGAGTTCTTCAACCAGTCCGAGGAGCTGATCCGGTGGGTCATGGAGCGTCCGCCCGACCGGGTCACGTACGGGGACCTCCGCCTCATCCGTTCCGAGTTCGACGAGCTGATGCGGCTGTCGCTGGAGGCCGGGATCATCCCCGATCCGATCCCGTACGAGACCTACATCGACGAGAGCTTCATGCGGAACTTCCGTCTCGTCGACATCCCGATGGACTGAGATGCGCGTCCTCCGCAAGCTGACTCGCGGCAGCGCTGTCCTCATCGTCGGCGGGCTCGTGGCCCTGTGGTGGGCGACGGCCCGCGACAGCATCATCTTCCCCACGCCCGCCGATGTGGTCCTCGGCTTCGTGGAGCTCGTGCGCGCGGGTACCCTGCTCGAGCACGTCACCGCGTCGCTCTACCGCGTCACGGTCGGCTACGGCATGGCCCTGGCGCTGGCGATCCCGCTCGGCAGCGCGATGGGATGGTTTCCGGCGATCAATCAGGCCGTGAACCCAGTCGTCCAGCTGCTCAGGCCGATCTCCCCCATCGCGTGGATTCCGATCGCGATCCTCTGGTTCGGCATCAGTGACATGGCCCCCATTTTCCTGATCTTCCTGTCCAGCTTCTTCCCGATCGTGGTCGCGACCGCCGCGGGGGTGAGCTTGGTCGAGCGGGAGTACATCCGCGCGGCGCAGAACTTCGGATCGCACGGCCTCACGCTCTACCGCGACGCGATCTTCCCGGCCGCGCTTCCCAACATCATCACCGGTATGCGGGTCGGGCTGGGGGTCGCGTGGCTGGTGGTCGTGGCCGCCGAGATGGTGGCGATCACCTCGGGTCTGGGCTATTTGATCATCGACTCGCGCAACGCGGGTACCCGCTACGATCTCGTGGTGGCGGGCATGGTGATCATCGGCATCATCGGTTTCCTGCTGGACGTCGTCATGAGGCGACTGGAGAGACTCGACCTGGTGCGGTGGCGCTATGCCGGCTCACGCTGACCGCAAGATCGAGGTCCGAGGCGTCTCCAAGATCTATCGGGGGGATGGTCAGGACGACACCCTGGCGGTCGAGAACCTGAACCTGGCGGTCGAAGACGGCGAGTTCGTGGCGCTGGTGGGTCCATCGGGCTGTGGCAAGTCGACCCTGCTCAACATGATGGCGGGGTTCGAGCGCCCCTCGAGCGGTACCGTTCTCATCGACGGCGCGCCGGTCGGGGCGCCCAGCCGCAAGGGGATCGTGATCACCCAGCATGGGGCGGTGTTCCCCTGGCTGACGGTGCGGGCGAACCTCCATTTCGGCGCCCGCGGAATGCCGGCGGAGGAGGTCGATCGCCTCAGCCGGAGCTACGTCGAGTTGGTCGGATTGGAAGGTTTCGAGG
>JBOHRW010000248.1:0-2355 GCA_050732935.1 Gemmatimonadota bacterium | reverse complement strand
GAACGCCTGATCGCCCTCGAAGCCGCGCGGGAGAGCCAGCGGCAGCAGCGGCTGGCGGAGTTCCGCGCCCGGTTCCTGGACGGTCCCACCCTGCGCATGACACCGGGCGCCGACTTCAGGTTCTCCTTCGATCCCAACGCCGCGGTCTCGCTGGACGAGGTCGGTACCGTCTACGAGCCGGTTCGGGTGGTCGACGCGTGGGGGATCCTCGAGGCGGAATCGGCGCTGCTCACAAGGAGCGCAGAAGGACAGATCACGGGCGTGGTCGTCGCGGCCCCCGCCGGCGCAGACGGCCCGCCGACGGAGGGCGAGGGCTGGACGCTCGCCCTCGAGGAGGGCTGGGAGATTGTCTCAGACGAGGGTCCTGGCGACTGGATCGTCCGGGAGATCTCCAGCCCCTAGCCTCCGCCCCCGATCACTGGGACTGAGCCTGCGCCCCTGCCTCAGGGGCGTGCGCCGCCATGTATGCCATCCCCTCGGCCATCGTCTTCGGTCCGTCGTATGTGTCGCAGCTCACGGCTGAATTGTAGGGGCTGAACATACCGCCTGGGTTGTCCTTGTACAGCCAGATGTGGAGCTCATAGTGGGGCTCGAACATGTGGGCCTCATCGACATCCGGCGTGGTTGGGTTGTCGATCCGGTGCCAGTACTGGCGGCCGTGGAACTCGGGCGGGCCGGCGTTCCCGGCCGCTTTCCACGCCCCTTCGAAGACCAGGTTCTCGACCGCACCCAGCTTGAGCGCGCCGCTCTCGTCCGGATAGTAGATCAGAACGGCCGGCTGCGTGAAGTCGGTGTGCGTGCCGGTTCCGGCCACGCGCGGCCCCATCGCCGTGATCTGAAGGAGATCTGGACGGAAGAAGTGGATCCCCATCGCGCCGAGTTGAATTGGCAAACCTTCCTCGGACGGAAGCGCGCAGAGATTCGTGGGATCGCGGAGATAGCCGTCGGCGAGCGCGACATCGACGTCCTCGTACTTCGCCGTGGCGGTCCGGATCGCCGTGAGCTCGGCGAGCGGCTCGTCATCGAGCACCTCGGCGACCGGGGAGACAGGGGCCGCCACCTGGGCCTTGGCGGAAAGGGCCGTCATTCCAATACCGAGGATCGCCACGACTGCGAGAGCCAGAGTTAGGCGCTGCATGGTTCTCATCCCAAAACTCCTCCTGGGAGAATCTTGCGTTTGGTTTCCATGAGCCGGAACGGGAGGTCAGGGAAGACCGCCCATCGGTACGGGGTGCCGGATCGAGCCCCTCAGATCGCCTCAATTCTAGCGACTTTTGAGAGGAAGGGCAGGTCCCCGGTCAGATAGCCTGACCTTCGAGAATCCGGGACAGCTTGTCGGCGTCGATGTTGCCACCGGAGACGATGCAGGCGACGCGACCGGAGCCGGCCTTTCCCGCGAGCGCGGCGGCGACGGCCACCGCTCCGGCGCCCTCGGCCACGACGCGATTCCTCCCCGCCAGAAGCCGTATCGCCTCTGCGACCTCATCGAGCCGGACGACTAGGGACCCATCGAGGTGGGAGCGCGCTAGGGGCCAGATCTCGTCCACGACGCGAGCGCTCCCGATCCCGTCGACAAAGCTCGGTGTCATCTCGACCTGTGCGGGCTCGCCGGCCTCCAGCGCGGCGGCGAGCGGCGAGGCGGTCTCGACTTCGACGGCGAAAACCTTCACGGCGGGCCTCGACGCCTTGACCGCGGCCGCGATCCCGCAGGAAAGCCCGCCGCCCCCATAGGGAACGAGCACCGCGTCGCATCCGGGAAGATCCTCGAGGATCTCGAGCCCGATCGTCCCGTTGCCGGCCATCACGGCCGCGTCAGCGAAAGGGTGGATCATGCGGCCGGCCACCCCCTCGAAACGGTGGTCGACGATCACCTGCCACCACTCCTCGAAGGGGACCTTGATCACGCGGGCGCCCAGTCGCTCGATCGCGTCCTGCTTGGCCCGTGGCGCGCGGTCGGGGACGACCACCGAGCACGGAATCTCGAGCTCGCGTGCGACCCAGGCGACTCCTTGCGCCATGTTGCCCGCGCTGGCCGTATAGACGCCATCCCGGAGCTCCTGGGCTGCCGTCGACCGCATCGCGTTTCCGGCCCCACGAATCTTGAACGAGCCGATCGGCTGGAGGTTCTCGAGCTTGAGCCAGATCTCGGCCGGGGTGTCCTCGACGTTCAGCCGGACGAGGGGGGTCCGGAGGGCCAAGTCCCGGATCCGCTCGCGCGCGCCCTCGATGGCGGCGAGGGAGGGGGCTTCGAGAGGCGGGCGGTCGGGGAGGGCGCTCAAGTAAGCGTCCGCCGGCCACCCAGCTCGACCTCGATCCCGGCCCCGACTGCCTCGGCGTTTTGCCACACGCGGTGGG
>JBOHRW010000247.1:0-2689 GCA_050732935.1 Gemmatimonadota bacterium | reverse complement strand
CGTTCCGCTTCGCGGCGAGCCGCGGATCGAACCGGAACGGCTCGCTCGAGATGATCTCGAGTCCTGAAGCCCCGGCATGTTCGGGATTGATCACGACATTCGACTCTCGCGGGACGATCGCTGACGGCACTCGGAAAGCGAGACTTCGACCGCCGGCGAGCCAGGCATCTCCAATCGCACGACTGACCGCGCGACTCCATCGCGCCCGGCGAACGCGGCTGACTGCTCTCCCGGGAAGGATCTCGACGTCGCGATCGTCGATTTCGATCTCATGAGCGACGAGATCGGGAAGCTCGTCGCGCGTCACCTGGACGAGCGTCTCCAGAACGGCCAACGAGAGGTGTTCCGAGGTATAGATCATGGGGCGGCCCTTGGAATTCCAACGGCCGCCCGCGCGTCTCGCGCCCTCGCCGGACAGGGGCGAAAGGCCCGCCAGCGCGAGGCGCCACACGGTCACCGCGGCAAACGCCGCCGCCGCATCACGAGTAGACCCCGTGTGCGATCCGGACCAGGACCTCCTCGACGAGCGTTGCCCCGGTCGAGGTCCGGAGGAGCGCGGTCGGCGGCTCGTCGCCGAAGGCCGCGTTCGGCCGCTTCATCCAGCCGTTCGCCCGTTCCCGCTCCCCGAACACCTCGTAGGCCAGGGCATAGATGTCGGCGGCCCGCGCCAGTCGATCCGACTGCTCGGCCGAGAGGCGATCGCGTCCGCGCTGCCGATTCCGCGTGCGGCGCGGGATGATCGCGTCCATCGCCTGCTCCGACAGGCCCGTCGCCCGCATGAACCGGTCGATGGAACCCGTGGGGAGGCCCCTGTCGATCCGCTCAAGATACGCGATTTCCGAGGGCGAAGAGACACCGAGCAGGTCGGCCCCCCGGAAGGTCTCTCGCTTCGTCGCGACCGACATTTCGCCTCCTTGGCTGTCCTCGATGACGCATCTGGCCTAGTGGCTCGAAATTACAGGTCAGATGCCAGTTCGTCCAGATGGAATTGGCTGCGAACGAATGGTGACGCTCGACTTCAACCTTTGATTTCCGACGGCTCCCGCTCGACCCCCACGCCGTGACGGAACACGAGCTCGCCTCCCAGCCATCCTGCCACCCCCAGGAAGAGCACGCCGACAACCGACATCACGATCGGCGCATCGGCCCCCGGCGGACTGTTGGTCCGGACCCAGAGGTTGACCGCGTAGAGCGCCACCGTCGTCAGATTGACCAGCATGTGCGCCAGAGCGACCCGGCGAACGGCGGGATCGTTCAGAGAGAGGAGATCGACGAACCCGGGAAGGGCCGCCACCAGCGCCCCCACGAGGCCGCCCGCCATCGTGTAGAAGGCCACCTCATCCCAGATCACAGCGTCCGACAGGAAGCAGACGAGGTCGGACACGAACGAGAAAATCCACAGCCCGATCGGCAGGGGGACGAGCATCGGATGGATCGGGTGCTTGAAGAGACGCGCTCCCATGAGCGGACCCTCTCAGTCTGAGACCAGGATGAGGATGCCGGCTCCGACGCCGGGGACGACGACGCCAACCTCGGCAGCCCGGTCCACGAGAGTGCCCGGCTCGCGCTTCTCGATCTCCATCCGTGTGACCTTGTCGACCGGCCAGCGCGACCCGGCGCAGAGAGACGGCTAATCCCCCGCTGCCGAGGCCATGAAGGAACATGATGGGAACAGCCTCCGGGTCACCCCAGCCTGATCGCCGGGACGTACTCCCCGACCAGCTCCCGCTCCCACCATCGCCCCGTCGCCCGCCGCTCCGCGGGCGTCGTGAACCGGTAGAGATAAAGCCGCGCCCGGACGACCCTGGGCGGCCCGTCGGGGAAGGGGTTGCCACCACGCGCCAGAAGGCCCAGCACCAACGCGTCGCTCTCGAGCAACCGGACCAGCAGCGGCACGAACCACGGATGGCGGTGGTGGGTGGTCATGGCCGCGAACCACATGAGCCAGTCGATCCGCAGGTGGTACGGCGCCACGATCGGTAGCCGGCGGTCCAACGCCCCCGGCTTGGCCTTGAACCCGTACTCCCGCCACTCACTCTCGGGGCCCGGGTCGCGGTCGAGACAACCCTCGATCACGATCTCGTAGCGCTGGCGGGTGATCGAGCCGAAGGCGCCGTAGGTGTTGACCAGGTGGTAGGGCTCGAAGGAGGCGTTCATGAGCTGGCGGCGGCGAAAGAGGTTCCGGACGGGCCGGACGCTCAGCACGACGACCAAAACCAGGAGACCCCACACCGCCACCTCGTGCGGCAGGGCGCGCGGGCCCACTGTCGGGATATCGACAGGAACGAGCCACCCCAGCGCCCGGTCGTTGAAGCACGCGACCGCCAGGACCAGCGTCAGGTGGTTCAGCCACGCCAGGTTCCCGCTCAGGATGAGGGAGCCCTGGAGGAGCACGGTCAGCCCGCCCGCCACCCAGCAGAAGGGTGCCGGCAGGAAGTAGCCGAACGGCACGACGAGCTGGACGACGTGGGTGAACACCACCCCCGCCTTGTGAATCGCCTTGGGCGAGCGGTGGAGGAGCCACGAGAGCGGGTTCGGCAGGGGCTGGGTCTCGTAGTGGTAGTAGAGGCAGGTCAGGTCCCGCCAGCAGGGGTCCCCCCGCAGCTTGATCAGCCCCGCCCCGAACATGACCCGGAAGAGGAGCCACCGGTAGAGCCAGATGACGACCTCTGGGGGCTCGGTCCCGGCG
>JBOHRW010000246.1:0-4365 GCA_050732935.1 Gemmatimonadota bacterium | reverse complement strand
ATCGAGCACGCCCAGGTGGTCGCGCTCGAGGACATCTCGCGCTTCGCCGATCTCGGCGTCATCGCGTCCATGCAGCCGACTCACGCGACCAGCGACATGTACTGGGCCGAGGACCGGGTCGGCCCCGAGCGGATCCGGGGCGCCTACGCGTGGCGGAAGATGCTGGAGGCGGGCGTCTCGCTCGCCTGCGGCAGCGACTTCCCGGTCGAGAGCCCCAACCCCTTCTATGGCCTCTACGCGGCCGTCACCCGGCAGGACCGGGAGGGCTGGCCCGAAGGCGGTTGGCGACCCGAGGAGCGGCTGACCCGCGAGGAGGCGCTCGCCTGCTTTACGAAGTGGGCGGCCGCCGCGGCCGGGATGGACGACGAGGTCGGCACCCTCGAGGTCGGCAAGCGGGCGGATTTCCTGGTGCTCGACCGGGACATCATGGCGGTGCCGGCCGAGGAGATCTGGCGGACCCAGGTGCTCCGCACGGTGATCGACGGCGAGACCGTGTACGAGGCGTCCGCCGGCACCGAGTGACGTGCCGCGCAGAGGCGAGAGCCCGCTGACTCACCCCGCTCCGCGCGCAGCGATTCGCCGGCCATCCTTCGGCCTCCTGCTTGCCTTCCTGGCCGGAACCGTCGCCTGCGGCGCAGACGACGGCGGTGCGACCGTCATCGAGTTCTGGGGGATGGGCCGCGAGGGCGAGGTGGTCGCCCGGCTCGTCCCCGAGTTCGAGCGCCGGAACCCCGCGATCGACGTCGAAGTCCAGCAGATGCCGTGGATCGCCGCCCACGAGAAGCTGATCACCGCCTTCGTCGGCGAGGCCACGCCCGACATCGCCCAGCTCGGCAACACCTGGATCCCCGAGTTCGTCGCGCTGGGCGCGATCCTTCCGCTGGACGGGCGGATCGCGCGCTCGCCGGCGATCGATCCGAAGGATTATTTCCCCGGCATCTGGCAGACCAACGTAGTGGGGGATTCCGCCTACGGCATCCCCTGGTACGTGGACACGCGGGTTCTCTTCTACCGCACCGATCTGCTCTCCCAAGCGGGCTACGAGGAGGTTCCGGAGACCTGGGCGGGATGGCTGGAAGCGATGCGGGCGCTGGAGAAGATCATGGGGGACGACGGCTATCCGCTCATCATGCCGACCAACGAGTGGCCGCCGCCGGTCATCCTGGGGCTCCAGGCCGGCTCGACCCTCCTGGCGGATGGCGGACGATACGGCGCGTTCGAGGAGCCCGAGTTCCACCGCGCGTTCAAGCTCTACATCGAGCTGTTCCGTGAAGGCCTCGCGCCGCCCATTCGCGACACCCAGGTCGGGAATCTCTATCAGCGGTTCGCGGCCGGCGAGTACGCGATGTACATCAGCGGTCCCTGGTACCTGGGCGAGTTCCGTCGCCGGCTGCCGGAGGAGCTCCAGGACGACTGGGCGACGGCGCCCCTGCCCGGCCCTGACGGGCCCGGGGTCTCGATGGCCGGCGGCTCGAGCCTCGTGATCTTCAAGGCCACCGGCCATGAGGACGCCGCCTGGCGGTTCATCGAGTACCTGTCGAGCCCCGAGGCCCAGGTCCGCTTTTACGAGCTCTCGGGCAACCTGCCGGCGCGGCTGGAGGCGTGGGAGGCGCCTGCCCTGGCCGAGGACACGAAGGCCGAAGCCTTTCGCGAACAGCTGGAGCGTGCGGTGCCGCTCCCCCGGGTTCCCGAGTGGGAGCGGATCGCGACCAAGGTCTACCAGTACGGCGAAGCCGCCGCCCGGGGCCGGCTGACCGTGGATCAGGCGCTGGCCAGGCTCGACGAGGATGTCGACCGGATCCTCGAGAAGCGGCGGTGGCTTCTGGCGCGGAAGGATGACGAGCGAAGTCCTCGTTAGAAGCCACAGGTGGGGGAGCTTTTCGGAATCTGACGGTCGAGGTGAATGATGGAATGTCCAGACTGGTGGACGTGGAACCTCGCGTTCACGGCGCACCCTGGAGAGCCGCATGGAGGAACGTGGGTTCTCAGAGGTGGAACTCAGAGCCATGCTTGACGACGCAGTCGATATCACGCCAGCATCGAGACTGAATCGATGGATCGTGCAAACGCGTCATCGTGGTCGTCCGTGGACGGTGGTGTTGGAGCCCGATCTCGATGAGGAGGTTATCTTTGTAGTGACTGCTTATGAGCGGGGAACCTGACATGAATGCAATCTCTCTACAGGTGACCTATCGAAAGGGGCAGCCCTTCGCTGCCTACATCTACGTGAGTCGACGCCATGGCGAACGTAGTGCGCGAACAGAAGAAGTGACGCCCGACATTCTGGTGGACTATGCAAGCGATGGGAGACCGCTGGGCATCGAGATCGTGACGCCCGAAGCGGTTCCCTTGGAGGCCATCTTCGAAGTCTTCGACAAGCTGGGTTTGGCACGGCCCGCCGAGACCAAACTGGGGCCATTGCCCGCCGCCTGACAGCCTCGAGACCGCCAGCGGCTTTGGGTGACTCGAGGCCAGTCAAGATTCCCCCCGGCTGGATCTTCGTCTCGCCCGCCCTCCTCACGATCGGCCTGTTCTTTCTCCTCCCGGTCGTGGCGGCGCTCTTCCTCAGCTTCACCGACTTCGACATCTATGCCCTCCGGACCCTCGAGAACGCGCGGTTCGTGGGGCTCGGCAATTACGCCGCGCTCCTGCAGGATCCGCTCTTCTGGACGGCCCTCAAGAACACCTTCTACTTCGTCCTGGTCGGGGGGCCGCTGTCGGTGGCCGTCTCGCTGGGGGCGGCGCTGCTCGTGAACGCGCGGCTGGTCCGCTTCAAGAGCTTCTTCCGGACCGTCTACTTCGCACCGGTGGTGACGACGCTGGTCGCCGTCGCGGTCGTGTGGCGCTATCTGTACCACCCGCGGTACGGGCTCCTCAACTACGCGCTCGGCTTCGTCGGGATCGGCCCGATCGACTGGCTCGGCGACCCGACGTGGGCGATGCCGTCGATCATCCTGCTCGCCGTGTGGAAGAACTTCGGCTACAACATGGTGATCTTCATCGCCGGGCTGCAGGCCATCCCCGGCTACCTCTACGAGGCGGCCGAGCTGGACGGGGCCGGCCCCTGGCAGTGCTTCCGCCACATCACGCTCCCCTCGCTCGCGCCGACCTTCCTGTTCGTCGCCCTGCTCACGATGATCGGCTACTTCCAGCTCTTCGCCGAACCCTACGTGATGACCCAGGGCGGGCCGCTCCACGCCACCTACAGCGTGGTGCTCTTCATGTACGAGCAGGGCTTCCGGTGGTGGAACATGGGCTTCGCAGCCTCGATCGCGTTCGTCCTGTTCCTGATCATCCTGGCGGCGACCCTGCTCCAGCTCCGCTTCCAGCCCCGGGGCGAGGCATGAGCGCGAGGCTCGAGGTCGCCGCATGAGCCGGTGGACCAGGCTCGCGGCCCTCTACGGAGTGCTGACGATGGGGGTCTTGCTGACGCTGACCCCGCTCCTCTGGATGGTGTCGGCCTCGTTCATGCCAACCGGGCAGGCGAACAGCTACCCGCCGTCGCTCCTGCCGAGCGAGGTCACGCTCGATCACTATCGGGATCTCTTCTCCCGGCTCGATCTCGGGCGCTACCTCTTCAACAGCGCGTTCCTCGCGACCGCGGTGACGCTGATCTCGCTCCTCGTCAACTCGATGGCGGGCTACGCCTTCGCCAAGCTGCGCTTCCGCGGACGCGACCGGATCTTCCGCGTGCTCCTGGCGGCGCTCGTGATCCCGGTCCAGGTGGCGATGCTGCCGCTCTTTCTGTTGCTCAAGGAGATGGGACTCGTCAACACCTACTGGGGGGTGATCGTACCGGCCATGGCGTCCATCTTCGGGATCTTCCTGATCCGTCAGTATGCGCTCGCCATCCCGGACGACCTGATCGACGCCGCGCGGATCGACGGCGCCGGCGAGTTCCGGATCTACCGGTCGGTCGTGCTGCCGCTCCTCGCGCCGATCCTCGTCACCCTGGCCATCTTCACTTTTCTCGCCGTCTGGAACGACTTCATGTGGCCCCTGATCGTGCTGACCGACAGCGACATGTACACGCTCCCCGTGGCGCTCGCGAACCTAGTGGGCGAGCACGCGCAGGACACCGAGCTCATGATGGCCGGCTCGGTCCTGACCGTGCTGCCCGTGCTGGTGCTGTTCCTGGTGCTACAGCGCTACTACATCGAAGGGGTGATGCTGGGGAGCGTGAAGGGGTAGGGATCTCCAAGCGCAGTACAGAGTCTCGGCGCCTCATTACTCTGGTTCGGTTTGACATTCCCAAAGAATATCGAAGCCCGCCTCACTCAGGGCGGTTCGATAGCTTCGGAAGATTTCGACAGGGGAGCGCTCCTTGGGAACCTGATAGCCGATCCAGGTCGTCTCACCCTCGAT
>JBOHRW010000245.1:0-2781 GCA_050732935.1 Gemmatimonadota bacterium | reverse complement strand
GGCGAGCCGGCGGAAGCGGTGTTCGCCGCGCGTGACGGACTCGGCCCGTACCGGCGCCTTCTCGGCGCGTGCGAAACGCGGCTCACGTCCGGCGGCGCGCTCGTCATCCAGTTCCGGCGCCGTGTCTACGCTGCCCGCCGGGGCGAGCTCGAGGCCCTGCGGGACCGCCTCGAGGACGAGGCAACTCTCACCCTCGAGGCGGCTTGACCTTGCTCAGGCGGCCCGGCGCAGCGGCTCCTCGGCGGCGAGCGCCGGGGCCGTGTGGAAGGCGCCCGCCAGCCGGCCGAGCGTGAGCGCGGCGAGCAGGAGACCGAAGTCGCGCAGCGCGATGTCGTAGTACGTCGGCGGATCGACAGTGAGCAGGTTGACGATGATGCCCGCGAGCCAGGCCGCAACGACGTAGGCGCCGAGCCGCGGCGCCACGGCGACCAGGATCCCGGCGGCGATCTCGACCACGCCGACGAAGTACATGAAGTCCTGGCCGCTTCCGGGAACGATGTCGTTCACCCAGGAAGCCAGGTAGTCGGGCCAGTCGACCGTCCAGTTGAAGAACTTGTCGATCCCGAAGAGGATCGGCGCGACCGTGAAGCCGACGCGCAAGAGCACGAACGCCTGGTAGGCGGGGTTGCCGCGCCGTCCTCTCTCAGCCATCGATGCCATCGTTGTCAGCACCTCCTGTCGCATTTGCAAGGAGACCTCGAGAGGTTGGTGTCGCGGGCAGGACCGTTCTTACGCCAGCCGCGGCGACGCGCTCAGGCGGCTGCAGCCCCGGGCGATCTCGCCGCCCAGTAGCGGTTGAGAGCTCCCTGCACCTTCACGAACCAGACGATTGCCGGGATGAT
Organism: Gemmatimonadota bacterium; assembly: GCA_050732935.1. Lineage (GTDB taxonomy): Bacteria > Gemmatimonadota > Gemmatimonadetes > JACCXV01 > JAHWKZ01 > DASRVA01. The sequence goes on along the minus strand of JBOHRW010000245.1, from coordinate 1,939 downwards.
CAGGATCACCCCGGGGAACAGCCAGAGGCCCGTCCAGCCGGTGACCGGCGGCTCCTGGCCGTCCTTCCCGTACATCTTTCCGACCTCCGATGGGATGACGAAGGCGCTGACGACGTTGAGGAGGATCCAGATGACGAGACCGATCACGCCCCCGACGCCCTCGTCTGAGTGCTGCTTGACCTCCTCGTGGGTCTTGAAGGCCCAGTACCAGCTGTAGAACCCCAACGTGACGATGAACATGAGGATCCCGAAGCCGATTCCGCGCGGGTTGCCAAGGGGGCCGGTGTTGGGGGACGTGCTCACTTGCTGCCTCCTACGTCGTTGTGCGCGACTGAGCCACGCTCGGGGCGGTTGCGACGGTGTTCGTCTTCGATCGCTCCCGGAGTAGAACGGCGACGAAGAGCGCGAGCAGTCCGATCGCGGCAGGGGCTATGTGTGCGGCAAACACCGTTGAGAGCGCGGCGGCGGCAACGACGGCTTTCCCCAAGCCGGCCTGATGGAGGGCCACGGCCGCCGCGATCGCGACAGCGAGCCACCCGGCGCCCGCGATCAGTGCAAGCGCGGAGAAGTTGCCCGCGAGCAGGCTGTCCTCGACGAGGAAATCGAGTGACCCGGCGACGGCGGCCTGCTCCTCCCCTGCGAGGCCGTTGGCGTAGCGGATGAGGACGCCTGTCGCGATTCCCTGAATCGAGTCGTAGGCGCTGAAGAACACCGTCCAGACGACCAGGGCGCAGCGACTGACGGTCGCCGCGACCGAAGAGAGCCCGTCGAGGAGCCTCCACACGGCGAAGAACAGAAGGGGCGTCAAGACGAGCTGCCCGACGTGGACGAAGAGCCAGCGGTCGACGTCGTCCTTGACTCCCTCGTAGGGCCCGCCTTCACCGGGCATCGGGTGAAACAGCACCAGTGCTGCCCAGAGAAGCGGCCCAGCGAGTGCGAGGAGGTGCCGACCGGTCAGGTGCGAGTGGGTGCTTGCGTTCGTGTCCCTCTCGTCTCCTCCTTTCGCTCGCGCACGGTGCACGCTCATGTCGGCTGCACGGAGACGGCCTCCGGCGCCTTCGCTCGGAGCGGCCTCAGCTCGAGCCAGGCGACGCCGGCCACGAAGAGCGCCATCCCGACTGGGCCCGTCGGTTGCGGATGGCCGACCGCGAAGACGGCCGCACCCAACCCCACCAGCACGAGCGCAGGCCGCGGAGCGCTCTTCCTGAGCGCGATCGCGACCGCGAGCGCGGCGCCGAACCAGATCAAGCTGGTGGCGAAATAGAACAAGTAGCCGTCCCAGGTCTCCACGCGGAGGGCGTCGATCAGCCTCCCCGCGGCGGCCTGATCGGCGGCCGGAAGCGCGTTCGCCTTCTGTATGACGGTTCCCATCGAGATGCCGGCGATCGCGTCGAGCGTGGTGTACGTGATTACGTAGGGGAGGATCAGCGCCCGCGCGACCCTGGCGGCGCGGCTGCGGAGTCCGTCGACGAGCAGCCAAAGCGCGTACGCGAGCCCGCCGATGAGGAAGAGCTGCGCGATGTGCAGGCCGATGAACAGGCCCGTCTCGTCGCCGAGACCCGGATCCGGGTTCGGATGGAGGAGTCCCAGGACGAGGTAGAGGAACGGGACGCCGAAGAGGAACGCCCGGCGTACGAGGATGCTGCGGTCGTTCTCCATGCTGCTCACCTCTCCAGTAGGGCGCGGTCGAAGAACCCGATCACGCGCTGCTCGTATTCCCCGGGGCGGGCTGTGATTCCGCCGGTGTGGCCGCCTTCGGGCACCTCCCAGATCGCCTTCGGCTCCTCCGCGGCCGCGTAGAACTCGCGGTTGGGCGCCTCCTCCGTCCCGCCTTGACCGTCCGCGGCGTAGACCAGGAGAACGGCTCGGGGCGCGATCCGCGGCACGAGGGTTTCGAGACTCGGAGGCGGCAGGTCGTTCGTGAAGATCGCCGTTGCCG
>JBOHRW010000244.1:0-3140 GCA_050732935.1 Gemmatimonadota bacterium | reverse complement strand
GTCGGGGGGCGAAACGGATCGCCCCCCGACTCCTGCAACTCCGGATGCCTGAAACGTCAGAGGGCCGTGATCCGTCCCTCGCCGCCCTCCGGGTACTCAGCCGCCGCAATCACGCCCCCCAACCCTTCGACGATGTAGTTGAAGAGCGCCTGTTGGTAGGTGACGCCGAGCGTCGTGAATGGCGCGTCCCCGAAGGGATACTCGTCTCCACCCCGGGCCAGGAAGTCGATCGTCGCGACGACCAGGTCGGCACCGTCCTCGACGACCCCTCCAACTACGATCGGGGTCGCGTCGTCCAGTGTGACATCGATCACCCGGGCCCCGTCCGCAGCGTCTGGATCGTACGTGAACCGAAACCCCGAGATCTGGGCAAAGCGCCCGCCGCCAGGAAGGTCGCTCACCGCGTTCTCCAAGAGGTCCTTGAACTGCGCCCTCGAGACGTTCTCAACGACACTCACGAAGTTGGCGAATGGAACCATGTTGAAGGCTTCCAGCTCGGTGATGTTTCCGGCCGGGACGAGGACGTCGTTCCGGATCCCGCCGCCGTTCTGGAGCGCCACGTCGGGCTGGGGGACGCCGAAGTCGTCGGCGAGCTGCTCGGCCTGCCACTTGAGCGCATCAGCGATCAGGTTCCCCTCGTTGGTCTCGCGGGAGCGGACCTCGGTGCGCCGTCCGTCCAGGGCCACCTCGGAGACACCGAGCACGGTGGCGGCGAGGTCCGCCAGCCCGTCCTCCACGGGGTCGATGACCTGCGCCTGGACAGCAGGGTCCGGCGCTACCGCGTCCGGGTTCGCCCCTCCCGCCACTCGCACCGGCCCGCTCAGGTCGTGGATCTGGATCACGTCGCCCAGCCCGTTGAAGCCGACCACCAGTCGTCCGACGTACTGGTAGCTTCCCGACGTCGTCACGACCGGAACCTCGGTGCCGTCCAGGTCGGTCGCCGTGATCGGGTAGCCCGGGAACAGATCGCTCGGGGCGTCGCCCGGGATCAGGGTGTCGTCCGGGTTGGCCAGGAGCTCGTCGCCGCCCCCCGCCACGACGACGTCGATCCCGTCCAGCTGGGGGATCAGCGCCAGGTCCTCGTCCAGGCTCTGGAGGTGGCTGATCAGAATGATCCTGTCGATCCCCATCGCCGCGAGCTTCGTCACCTCGGCCTGGATCTCCACCGCGACCGCCGCCTGGACCACGACGTTCCGCGGGCTCGAGATGAACGGAAGGTCGGGCGTCGTCGCGCCGATTATGCCGACCGACTCCCCTTCCTTCGTGACCACTGTGCTTTCGGCGATCCGGCCGGAGCCGGCCAGGGCCTGGAGCCGAGGCTCCTGCGAGACGTCCAGGTTGGAGCTCAGAAACGGAGGCGTCGTGAGGCTGAACGACTCGATGAAGTCGGCCAGGACGTCCGGGCCGAAGTCGAACTCGTGATTCCCGATGGCCAAGGCGTCATACGCGATCAGGTCGAGCCCCACCGCGTCGAAGAACGGTATCCCCATCTGGAGGCTCAGGTTGAACTCCGGGCCCGCCAGGTAGTTGTCGCCGGAGGAGACGAGGATCGACACCGCAGGAACCTCCTGGGAGGCGGTGAGCCGGCCACGGTTCGCCGGCGCCTCGTCACCCGTCTCACGAAGCTCGTCGACCAGGGTCGCGAAGCGGGCCAGACCGCCGAAGTCCTCGCGCCCCGTCCCGGCGTCGATGAGCTGCGATTCGCCATCATTGTTGTGCAGGAGCGTGAGCCAGAAATCGACGACCGCGGGATCAGGGGGATCCGGCTCCAGCGGGCCGGTGTCGTCCTCCCCGCACGCCACGAGCCAGGGAAGGATCAGGAAGGCGAGAACCGAGAATCGTTTCATCGGCCACCCCCGCTGAGAGGCTGTGGATTCGCTCGTTCGACCTGTGTGGAAGAGGGAGGGGCTCGGCCTCTCACGACGGTCCCTCGGGATTACCCTACGGCATGGGGATACGGCGCGTCAACCGGTGGGCGTGGCGGGGGCTGGCTGTATGGTGGGCGGTGCAGGACTTGAACCTGCGACCTCCTGCATGTGAGGCGAACCGTGGTGCCGCCGTTTCGGAGCTTTCCCCCGCTTTACCGAGGGAAATCCGGGATGGCGGCCCACGGCTTAACCCCCGAATCAAGACGAATTCCCGACCTGAACCGTGACAGAAACCGTGACGCCGCGCCCGAGACAGCCTGGATTTTCGGTTTTCCTAAGACCTCCTCGTAGAGCGACTTGCAGTTTCGCTCAAACGGAACGGCCGCTGGAAGGTGAACGTGGAGCGTCGTGCTAGTCGGCTGCATGGTGAAATTAGGTCGCTCTTAAGAAGTCCTGGAGGTCCTTCTTTCTCTTCTTGATGAGATAACTGCCGAAGTCACGGCGCCGGCGGAGTTGATCTCCGCGGGATTGAATGACGTGGTCAGGACCGGAGAATCCAAAGCCGAACATCTTATCTGGGTTTCCGCCAACTGTTTTGACGTTGGCTATGAAGGAGCGCATCTCCTTGTTGGTGAACATCAGAATAATGGGGCTCCACCAAGAATCGCGTCTGCCGACGTTACGACCCTCCGACGTTGGGTACAGTGATACGAGGGCAAAGAAATCCGCCTGCTCCGTCGGCTCAAACCGGTTGAACCATGTGCCGAACTTGTGAAAAGAGGGCATTAAGGGTCTGTGACAAAACAAGTGATCAAGATGATCGGTGGCCCGCAGGGCGGATCGTGTAGTTCCACTCGCCGTGGAAGGCGTGCGGCTGGAACCGGACTTTGGCCATCTGTTGGTCGGTGATCTGGACGCCGAGGGGATAGAAGCCGTGGTCGATCTCGGAGCGGATGCGGAGGCCGGAGCGGGTGGTGGCGGATCCGATGAGGCTCACGATGGCGGCCAGGCTCACCAGCGGCTTGCCGCGCCAGTTCATGGCGATGTGGGAGAAGAGGCGGTGCTCGATCTTGTTCCACTTGCTGGTTCCGGGAGGGAAGTGGCAGACGGTGATCGAGAGCCCGGTCCGGTTGGCGAACTTCTGGAGCTCCCACTTCCAGAGTCGGACCCGGGGACCGTTGCTTCCGCCGGCGTCGGCGGTGATCAACAGCGAGTCGGCTTGCGGGTAGGCGGATCGGCCCATGAGCTTCCACCACCGGCGCACGGCGTGGA
>JBOHRW010000243.1:0-2669 GCA_050732935.1 Gemmatimonadota bacterium | reverse complement strand
ACGAACTTCAAGAGCGAGGGCTCGCGGCTGCAGTTTGCGGCGCGTCCGCCGGAGTTCCCGACGTTCCCGAACGCGGGTGACCTGCCGGCCGAGTTCCGGACGGAGGAGTTCCGACCACCGACGACGTTGAAGACGGCGCTGGCGTACTACTTGTTGGAGAACGAGTCGTCGACGTTCATCGTCAACGGCGAGTTCGCGGCGCCTCGGAACCAGGAGACGACGTTCGCGCTGGGCGGGGAGTGGACGCAGACGCTGGTGCCGGCCAGCAACGGCGGTGTGGCGACGACGGTCTCGGCGCGGGGCGGCTACACGTACCAGCAGGACGAGGAGGGCCTGGGCGAGGGTCCGTGCTGCGACAACGACGTGTTCCGGGGCCTCGGCTTCGGGGCCGGGTTGCAGTTCGACTTCGCGACGTTCGGCTCGGCGTTCGACTACGCGTACCGCGACTGGGGACGCCTGGGCGGCACCAACAACTTCTCGGTCAGCGTCCTGTTCTAGGCGACACGCAGCGAAGCGACATGCCGCTAACGAAGGCGGGGGCCGGCCGGAGGGTTCTCCCGGCCGACCCCTGGTTCTGGTGCCCGGATCTGGCCAATGGCCGAGCCGCTCGGGGCGTGCCGGCGTCTCATCCCACGTCATCGGTCGTGAACATCTCGGGGACCGCCTCGGCCAGGTCCTCGAAGTCCGAGTAGGCCATCCGAATGGCGGTCTCGTGGTCGCCCGCGTGAAAGGCGATCTGCTCCTCCGTACGCAGCTCTTCATCGACAAACGTCGTCTGTCCGTAGAGGTTTCCGAACGGCGGCATGGCCCCTATCTCGCAGTCGGGATAGAGCTCCCGGAACGCCTTCTCTCCCGCGATCTGGACATCTTCGGCGCCCGTCACCGCGCGGAACCGGTCGAGGTCGATCCTGCGGTGGGCCGGCAGTACCGCCAGAACGGGGTCCCCGTCCGTCAGAACGACCACCGTCTTGGCCCACTGCGCCCCCGGGACGTGGGTGACGGCGGCCTCCTCCTGGGCCGTGTAGGCCGTCGGATGCTGGATCACCTCGTACTTTATCCGTTGCTCGTCGAGCAGCTCCTTGAGACGATCGGCGATCATGGTGGCCTCCTGGATGGGTTAGAGATCGAAGCCTCGCGATGATTATACTCCATCCAAGTTGTGCGGTGGGCGGTGCCGTAGCCGGAGCCGAGGATGGGGAATCCCCGGTCCGCCAACCGCGTCATGAGGGGAGTTCCACTCCTCTTGACCCCGGATCGGAGCAGTCAACCATGGAAGTCACAGCCGGACGCCTTTCCACCTGGACCCTGCCCATTCTCCGGATCGCCATGGGAATCTTCCTGGTCGCCTGGGGTCTGGACAAGTGGTTCGCGAGCGAGGGATCGGTCGAGATCTTCTCCTTCTTTTATGGGCTGGAGGTAGGGAATCTGGTCGTCCGCGCGGCGGGCGCGCTGGAGATCCTCCTCGGCCTCGCGCTCGTGCTCGGTTTTCTGCCCGTCGTTACGGCGTGGGCGCAGCTCGCCGTGAACACGATCTCCACGCTGGCGAGCTGGAAGCAAATCCTGGACCCGTGGGGCCAGCTGGGCCTGACCGAAGGCGGGACGCACCTGTTCCTGGCGTCGATCGTGGTGATGGCGGTCTCCGTCGTGCTCGTGCTGAACGCGCGCCGGAGAGCGGCGAAGTTGCCCTCGGACTGACCGAACAGGGAAAGGAGCGTCACCATGATCGTCCCGGGGTTCGCCGAGTATACGGACTGGGCGCTCTTTCTCCTGCGAATCTGGATCGCGATCCTGTTCGGGACGAGCGGGTGGTCCCACGCGAGGAACCCCCGCGAACGGGCGGAGAGCGTCGGGCTGTCACCGGGGGCGACCCTGGCCCTGGGCATCGTCGAGCTCGGGGCGGCGGGACTTCTGGTCCTGGGCCTGTGGGATCAGCTCGCCGCGGCCGCGATCGCCCTGGTCATGCTGGGCGCGATCCAGAAGAAGGTCTTCGTGTGGAAGACGGGCTTCTGGGGAGAGGACTCGAACGGCTGGTACTACGACGTCCTCTACCTGATCTGCGCCCTCGTCATCCTTACGACCGGCGGCGGCGCCATCGGGATCGACTGAGGAGGTTCCCCGGCTCTAGCGGAGTCCCCGGATCCGGAAGACGCGCGGGCTCCGCGGCGGGAAATCCCCGGTCACACCCCAGACCTCGCCCGTTCGCATGTCGATGTCGAGGTGACGAATGAGGCTCCCCGGCGTGGGCAGGGGGACGAGCGTGAACGTCTCAAGGGCGGGATCGAAGCGGGCGACCAGGTCGGCACCGGCCGTCCCGACCCAGACACTCCCGTTCGGGGCCACGCGCGCCACATAGGGAAGTGCGTCCGAGACCGGGAGCTCGTACTCGGTGAACGTCTCCGTCTCCGGATCGAAGCGGGCCAGGCGGTTGGTGGCGAACTCCGGAATCCAGACCGTGCCGTCCGGTGCGATGTCGAGGCGGCGCGGTCCGCTGTAGGGGGTCGGCAGGGGGTAGAGATCGAACGCCTCCGTCTCGGGGTCGAAGCGGACGAGCCGGCCCCCGACCAGCTCCGTCATCCAGATCGTGCCGTCGGGCGCGGCCCGCAGGCCGTACGGGATCGTGCTCCCGCCGTCCGGCATCGGCGGAACCGGAACCTCGAAGATGCGGACCT
>JBOHRW010000242.1:0-6613 GCA_050732935.1 Gemmatimonadota bacterium | reverse complement strand
GAGTAGACAAGGAGCACATCATGGCTCACAAGAAGGGACAGGGAGCCAGCCGGAACGGGCGCGACAGCGCCGGTCGCCGGCTCGGCGTCAAGCGCTTCGGCGGCCAGCGGGTCCGCGCCGGGCACATCCTGGTGCGCCAGCGCGGCACGAAGTTTCATCCCGGCGCGAACGTCGGACGGGGCAAGGACGATACGCTGTTCGCCCTGGCGGACGGAGTGGTGAAGTTCGAGCGCGGGAGCGGCGATCGCCGCCGGATCTCGGTGCTCGTCCCCGAATAGTGCCGGCAACGGGCGGCGTGAAGCTGACCGTCGTCGGAGCCGGAAACGTTGGCGCCACGACCGCGCAGCGGATCGCCGAACGCGAGCTGGCCCGCGAGATCGTCCTCATCGACATCCTCGAGGGAGTCCCCAAGGGGAAGGCCCTCGACCTCTGGGAATCGGCTCCCGTAGTCGGGTACGACACCCGCCTCGTCGGCGGGACGGACTACGGCCTCATCGAGGGCTCCGACCTCGTGATCGTCACCGCGGGCCTCCCCCGCAAGCCGGGGATGAGCCGGGACGACCTCCTCAAGAAGAACGCCGACATCGTGCAGGGCGTGTCGCGGGAGATCCGCGACCGCTGCCCGGACGCGATCGTGATCGTCGTGTCGAACCCGCTGGACGTGATGAGCTACGTCACCCTCGAGGTCACGGCCTTCGACCGCGCCCGGGTGATCGGGATGGCCGGCGTCCTGGACACCGCCCGATTCCGCTCCTTCATCGCCCTCGAGCTGGACGTCTCCGTCAAGGATGTGTCGGCGTTCGTGCTGGGCGGGCACGGCGACTCCATGGTGCCGCTCGCCCGCTACTCGACGGTGGCCGGGATTCCGCTCCCGCATCTCCTCGACGACGAGCGCATCGAGGCGCTGGTCGATCGAACGCGGAAGGGGGGCGGCGAGATCGTGGAGCTGCTGGGCAGCGGCAGCGCGTACTACGCGCCTTCGGCCGCGGCCACCGAGATGGCCGAGGCGATCCTCAAGGACCAGAACCGGCTCCTCCCCTGCGCCGCCTGGCTGCAGGGGGAGTACGGGCTCTCCGACGTCTTCGTCGGCGTCCCGGTCAAGCTCGGTGCCGGGGGCATCAAGGAGATCATCGAGATCGAGCTGACGGGCGAGGAGAGGAAGGCCCTGCACGCGTCGGCGGCGCACGTCAAGGAAACCATGTCGAAGCTTAAGCTGTAATGGCCGCTGGATACGCCCCGTCCCGCTACGCGGATGCCCCGTGCAGGAGAGGATCGCCTGGGGATGACCTCGGTTAAAGAGTCAGTTCGTACAACATGAACGAACCAGGCTCAGCGCTTGCCTTCTCAGACTGCAGGTAGAGAAACGGAAAAGCCGCGATCATTCCCTCGCCCTTGGGGACCGTTCCGGTGATTCGTACCCAGTACTCGCCCGGCCCGCGCAGGCCGAACTCGTGCTTCAGGCCCGCCACTCCGATTCTCGGAGGAGCAGGTACCACGATCGCCGGATCGAACACGAACTTGAAGGCCACATCGATAGCATGGGGAATGGGGTGGTGATAGGTGTACTCGAGGGCATCGACTCCTTCGTCAACCAATCCTGGCAGAACGAGCGGTCGCGGGCCACGCCGGGTCGCGTCGACCAGCCACTTCCTGGCGGGATCGAACGACAACTGGGCCGTTACCGCATCCTCCGAACCCGTCGCCGAGAATGAACCGCAGTCGCAAACCAGGATGTCGCGGCCGTTCTCCTGACCGAAAAAGCCGCTGTGGTTCATGCGGTAGAAGCAGGCGAAGAACCCCGTGTCGTTGGGAGCCAGCAGATTGAAAGTGAAGGAGTGACCGGTGCCGGGCGGCACGGTATGGTCCAGGGTGTCGGCCAGCGGCAGCCAGACCCCGTCGCGATGCAGGTCGAAGCTGTAGCCCGCCGCGTTCGACCACGTCGTGGATCCGGAATTGTCCATCACGAACCCCACGCTGGCGACCGAATTGGGGGTCATCGTAAACGGCAGGAGCGCGCCTTCGGCGGTGGCGGAGTCGAGGATCTCTTCCACGACATGGACGGTCTTCGTTGTCGAGATGGCGTAATGACCTCCTCGAGGAGGAGCGGTCACGTCATCATTGCCGTCTCTCACGATGAGTCGAATCTTGAAATCCCCTTCCGAGGACCACGAGTGCGTGGCCACATTCGATGAGCTGAATTCGGTGTCGAACGTCTCCAGATTGGTCCCGCTGGCGTTCCAGTCCCAGGCGTACTTCTTACCAGACAGGCCATTGGCGGCAGAGCCTTTGACGGACAGGACCTGGCCGACCTCGATCGTCGTGTCGGCAGCCGAGGGTCGGGTTATTCCAGCCGTCAAGTGGTTGAGAGCGCGAGAGTGCGGGACATCGACCGTCGGAGCGCTGATCTGCTGGAGATTCTGGTTCAGATAGAAGGTCACGATCTGATCGTTCGCCTCATCCAGGAAGGAGCCGTTAGAAGCATCGTGATTGGCGTGGTTAACCGCGATGGCCTTGGAGCTCACCAAGGTGCTGCCATCGCGGAAGAGCTTGACCGTGTAGTCTCCGTCGGCAAGCACGCCTTCGAAGGGGTCCAGGTTCGTCGGCACACCCCCGAAGGAATCGTGATAGATCACGTTGACTTCGCAAGCCAGGCAGTCTTCGACGCTGTCGGCCTGGACAGGGTTGACGTTGCTCTGGATCTTCTTGTTGTTGAGGTTGCCGGACAACGTGGCGCTGTCTTTGATAATCTCGACGTGGAGCCGTCTGGCAAGGTTCGGATCGTTGACCGGGTCGCCGTTGACGAGAATGCTGACGCCGGTCTCGCCGTCGATGGCCAGTTGGAGTCGCCGATTCGGACCTTCTGGAGGTTCCAATGGGACCACGCTATCATCGCTGCATCCCACGAACAGTAGAAACAGCATGCTCAAGACGCCCGCTCTTGGACGCTTTGGCCATCCATGGATAAGCATTCTTGCCTCCTTTAGTGTGGGACGACGACGCGTTCCTCGACCTCATAAACGATGAGCGATCCTTCGTTATCAACCACATCAAGGACGGAGAATACGACCCGGTCCCCGCTGGGGTAGGCTGCGATGTCGCAGCAGGGAGGGCGGAGAACATTGCTCTCAAGCTCTGCCGGCGGATGGAGTGCGACGGTTCCGAGATTCGTATCAATCGTCACTGTGCCCACGAGCGTGGGGACGACCGCGGTGGCCTCGCCCACGTCAGTCCACTCATTGCCGTCGCCAAGGAGAACGAAGCCCCCAGTGCCTTCGAAGAGAATTTGATGAGATCCCATTGCCCCGTTCGTGAGATCAATGGACAGAGCCATAAGAGGCAAAGCAACAGATGTTTCCCCTCCCCCCTTCCTCCCGCCCACGATGATCGCTCGGTTGTCCAGTTTCAACGGAACCACGACCTGGCCCTCGAAATCGCTGGGCAACTTGATCGACAGCCGGCGCTGCAGGTCAGGGGCGGTAAGAACCACGAACCGCCCGCCGTTGTCGGTCACGAGAAGGAGTTCACGGTTGTCCCGGGTGAGCGACATCGCCGTCGTTATGAAGGCATCCTCGAAGAAGGCTTGGGGTTCTCCGGTTGCGGACAGTCGCGCGATCCCACTTCCCCCGGAACTGATGTAGTAGTTCTCGCCGGCCCGATCGCGAACAACATGCCGAGGCTGGACCAGACCCGGTATCAGCGGGTTGAACAGCAAGTCCAGGGAAGGCAGGGCAAGTCCGATGACGCCATTGCCGCTGGTCAGGACAGCCATCGACCCATCGGGCGAGATGGTTACGGCATGAGGCTGGGCTAGGAATATCGTATCCCCAACAGCTCCTTCGACCGGGATCTCGACCGGTATCTTGTGCAAGGGGCCAGCGACGATGTCGAGCGTCGTTGCGTCGTACAAGGTGACCGTGCCATTGCTGAACCCGAGGCTGACGAGCCAGCGTCCATCGGGGGTGACGGCGACGCCGCTGGGAAAGTTGCTGGAACCCGTTACCTCCGGCGTCCTGCACTCGAGGACTTTGTGGAACAGAACGGTGCGGGTTTGAGCGAGAACAGGCGAGGAAATCGGGTCGGCGATCGCGGAAAAGGTGGTGCAATCGACTCGCGGCGGATCGACGATGGTGGGACCGGAGTCGCAGTGCACTAAGTATGACGATGAAATCAATAAACAGCAGAGGACCCAAATCACACGCATTCTCTAGTACTATACCGCAATGGGCTTGAGATGCCGAGCCGGCCAAGGGGGTTTGGCTGAAACCCTGGTTCCCACCTCTCTCAATGGCTAGAGTAGGCGTCGTGGCGACGGCGACGGCAGGGCGCGAGCGGGTGGCTGATACGGCTGTGAACCACCGCCGGTTCTGGCTGCGCCGGCTGCACTCCCTGTCCGGCGTCTTCCCGATCGGGCTCTATGTTCTCATCCATCTCGGCATCAACTCCTTCGCCGCTAGCGGCGCGGAGGTCTACGACGGGGTGGCCGAGTTCCTGGAGAGCCTCCCGTACCTGCTCCTGATCGAGATCCCCTTCATCTGGGCCCCGATCCTCTTCCATTCCCTGTACGGCATTTACGTCCACGCGCGGGGCGAGGGCAACGCCTTCCAGTACGCCTACGCCAACAACTGGATGTACACGCTGCAGCGCTGGAGCGGGATCGCGGCGCTCGTCTTCATCGGCTGGCACTTCTGGCAGACCCGGCTGGCCAACTACCTGTTCGGGGTGCCGGTCGACTTCCGCATGATGGCCGACATCCTGGCCGATCCGAAGTGGGTCGCGTTCTACGTCATCGGGCTGGTCGCCGTCTCGTTTCACCTGGCCAACGGCGTTCGGACTTTCCTCATGACGTGGGGGCTGGTGAGCGGGCCGAGGGCGCGGCGCGCCGCGGCTCGCGTCTGCGCGGTGTTCGGGGTTCTAGTCCTGGCGGTGTCGCTGGCGGCCGTGTGGGCCTTCATCCGATGACCCGGTAGGGTCGTGGGATCCAACGGCAAGCCGCGGTTCCTCGTCGTGGGCGGCGGTCTGGCGGGCCTCATGACGACGATCCGGATCGCCGAGCGGGGCTTCCCAATCGACCTCTTCAGCCTGGTGCGGGTCTCGCGCAGCCACTCGGTCTGCGCCCAGGGAGGGATCAACGGCGCGGTGAACACCAAGGGCGAGGGGGATTCCCCGTGGGTCCATCTCGACGACACGGTCTACGGCGGGGACTTCCTGGCCCACCAGCCGCCGGTCCAGGAGATGACCGAGGCGGCGCCGGAGATCATCTACCTCTACGACCGGATGGGGGTCATGTTCAACCGGACTCCTGAGGGCCGGCTCGACTTCCGGCGGTTCGGCGGGACGAAGGTCCATCGCACCGCCTACGCCGGTGCCACCACCGGTCAGCAGCTCATGTACGCGCTCGATCAGCAGGTCCGGCGCTGGGAGGACGAGGGGCTCGTCACCAAGTACGAGGGGTGGGAGTTCCTGGCCGCCGTGCGGGACGGAGACGGGGTGGCGCGCGGGATCGTCGCCATGGACCTGGCCTCGCTCGAGATCCGGGCGTTCCGGGGGGACGCGGTGATGATCGCGACCGGGGGCCCGGGCATGGTCTTCGGGAAGTCCACCAACTCGATCATCAACACGGGCGCGGCCGTCTCCAGCCTGTACCGGCAGGGTGCGCGTTACGCCAACGGCGAGATGGTCCAGATCCACCCGACCGCCATCCCCGGACGCGACAAGCGGCGGCTGATCTCCGAGAGCGTGCGCGGCGAAGGCGGGCGGGTGTGGGTGCCGCGGGACAGCAAGCCATGGTATTTCCTCGAGGACTGGTACCCGGCCTATGGGAACCTCGTCCCACGCGACATCGCAGCTCAGGCGATCTACAAGGTCGTCTACGACATGGGTCTGGGCGTGGACGGCGACGAGGCGGTGTACCTGGACGTGACCCACCTCGACCCGGAGTTCCTGGACGTCAAGCTGGGCGGCGTCCTCGAGATCTACGAGAAGTTCATGGGCGAGGATCCACGCGAGGTCCCGATGAAGGTGTTCCCGGCCGTCCACTACTCGATGGGCGGCATGTGGGTCGACTACGATCTCATGACCTCGATCCCTGGGCTTTTCTCGGGCGGGGAGGCCAACTACGAATACCACGGCGCGAACCGCCTGGGGGCGAACGCGCTCGTCTCGTGCACGTTCGACGGGATGAAGGGTGGCCCGAAGATGATCGATTACGTGGCGGGGCTGGACGACCTCGCCGCCGGGCAGCCGGGTTCGATCTACGACGCGGCGGTCATGGAACGGGAGACCCGGCTGGCGGAGGTGTTCGATCTGTCCGGTGGCGCCGAGAACCCGTACGCCCTCCACCGCGAGCTGGGGGACTGGATGACCCGCTATTGCACGGTGGTGCGCAAGGAAGAGAAGCTCCGCCAGACCGACGAGAAGATCCGGGAGCTCATGGAGCGCTGGCGGCGGATCGATCTTCCGGACACGGGCGAGTGGGTGAACCAGTCGGTCGTCTTCACGCGTCAGCTTTGGGACATGTTCGAGCTCGCCCGGGTCATGGTGCAGGGGGCGATCGCGCGCAAGGAGAGCCGCGGGGTGCATCTCCGGCCGGACTTCCCCGACCGGGACGACGCGG
>JBOHRW010000241.1:0-4737 GCA_050732935.1 Gemmatimonadota bacterium | reverse complement strand
GATCCAGGTTCTTGGAAGCGTCCTGGAGCGCGAAGTCGATGTCCGTTCCGTAGCGGAAGTGCAGGTTGGCGCCGACCCGCCCCTCATTGATATCGGTCTCGATCCGTTCGAGGTCCTCGGTCGTCGCCAGCGCCGCTTCGAGCGGCTTGGCGACGGTCTCCTCCATGACCTCCGGCGCCACACCAGGATTCGAGACCGACGCCCGGATCTGGGGATACTCGATCGGCGGCAGCAGATCGATCGGGAGGCGGCCCAGGAAGAAGGTGCCGAGCACGATCGCGACGCTGGCGAGCATGATCGTGCCGATGGGATGCCGGATCGCCCAGCTCGCGATCCCGCGATGTCTCCGAACCGGAGCGCTCATGGGGTGAAGCCCGCGCTCGGGGCGCCCGCGCTCGCGGCGCTGGTCCGGGTCTCGGGACCGGCTACGCTCCGCACCTCCGCCCCTTCCCGAAGCCCGGCGTTCCCCTTCACCACGACGACCTCCCCCGGCTCGAGCCCGTCGACGACCTCGATCCGGCCCTCGTAGGTCTGTCCCACCCGCACCGGGCGGCGCACCGCGCGGTCGCTCTCGACCACGAACACGGCGTCCCCCTGCTGGCCTCTCACGACCGCCGCTGCCGGCACCACGGTAACGTCCTCGCGGACGTCGAACCGAAACTCCACCCGGGCCAGGAAGCCGGGCCGGGACGGGCCCCCCGGCTCGAGAGCGACCTCGACGGGAACCAGACGGCTGGCCGGGTCGGCGGCCGGGAAGACGCGCCGGATCCGTCCCCGGATCGGCTGGTCCGGGAAGGCGTCCAGCACGACGTGCGCCGAGTCACCCTCGGAGAGCTGGACGACGTCGAGCTCGGAGATTCCGACGCGGACGACCAGGGTGGAGATGTCGGCGACCCGGAAGAGCTGCTGTTGGGGGGCCACCAGGTCGCCGGCCTCGACGTTCTTCTCGAGCACGACGCCCGTGAGCGGCGTCTGGATGGTGGCGTATCCCAGCCGCGTCCGAAGCTGCTCGAGCGTCGCCTCGGCGGCCGCGAAGGCGGCGCGGTCCCGGTCGTACTCGGCAAGTGTGATGATCTGCTCCTGGTAGAGCTCCTGCGCCCGCTGCCAGGCCCCCTGCGCGACCTCGTGGTTGGCCTCGGCGCTGGCCAGCTCGGCCTGGAGCTCGGCGGCGTCGAGACGGGCCAGCACCTGGCCCGCCCCCACGCGGTCCCCCTCCTCGGCCCCGATCGAGAGCACCGTGCTCGAGAGCTGGCTGTTCAAGCCCACGGTGCGGAGCGGCTCGACCACGCCCGAGACCGTGACGTCGCGGCTCAGGGAGGAGAGGGCCACGGTGGCGGTCTCGACGGGAACGACCCGCTCCGCTCCCGCCTCGCCCGGTCCGTCCGGATTCGCGGACCGTCCTCCAGCCTCCTCGTCCGCGCAGGCGGCGCATAGGGCGAGCAGCATGGCGAGCCCGATCGCCTTCACCGTCCCGTCTCCGTGAGCGTCGCTCCCAGAACCGCCTCCAGGCTGGCGACTGCGACGCCCAGGCGCTGCCGCGATCGCACCACATCGATCTCCGCCTCGGCCAGCGCGACCTGGGACGCCTGGAGGTCCAGGATCGTGGCGCTTCCGATCCGGTAGCGCTCCTCCACGACCCGCAGGTCCTCGCGCGCCAGATCGACCGCGCGATGGGCGATCACGGTCCGCCGTTCGGCGGCCTCGATCTCGCGCGCGGCGTTCTCGACCGCGACACGCACCCCGATCGTGGCGTCCCGCGCCTCGGCCTCCGCCACCCGCTCCACCGCCCTGGCGCGCGCCACCTCGGCCTCGCGGTCGAAGTTGTCGAACAGCGGGAACGAGGCCGTCAGGCGCAGGCTCCAGCTCCGCTGGTCGGGCGGGAACTCGAAAGCGAACCAGTCGTACCCCCCGATCGCCCGGATGGTCGGCAGGTACGAGCCGAGGGCTACCCATCTCGAAGCCCGAGCCGCGTCGAGCCCGGCGGCCCTGGCGACCACCTCGGGCGAGCGGTCGACCGCCCAGGCCACCAGCTCGGACAGATCCGGAAGCGCGGGCCCGCTCTCGGGCAACACCCCCTCCGTGGGCTCCGCCCCGGTCTCCAGTCCGATCTGCCTTCCCAGCTCGAGGCGCGAGGACCGCAGCGCGGTCTCGGCGTCGATGAGCGCGATCTCGGCGTTTCCGACCTCCAGCTCGGCCCGGAGGACGTCAGACCGGGTCGCGGTCCCCACCCGCAGCCGGGTCTCGGCGAAGTCGAGCTGCCGGCGTGCCCGGTCGAGCCGTTGCGACGCCGCCTCGACGATCTGATCGGTGGCGGCCGCCTCGTAGAACAGCTCGGTCGTCGCCAGGATCGTCTCGAAGCGCTGGGCCCGGTCTTCGGCCAGGGCCGCGTCGAGGCCGGCGTTCGCGCGGTTCCGCTCGGCCCACCGGCGTCCGCCGTCGAAGAGATCGTAGCCCGCCTCGAGCTCTGCCGTGTAGCTCTCCGAGACCAGGCGGCCCGTGGTCTGATCGAAGCGCTCGTTGCTGGAGTTGGAAAAGGACGAGACCGCATCCAGCGACGGCAGCCAGGCGCCGCGCGCCTGGAGGACGTCGGCGCGCGCGGTCTGGACCGCGCTCCGGGCGGCGACCGCCTCGGGGGCGCGCTCGAGCGCCAGCCGGACCGCTTCCTCGAGCGAGACCCGGCGCATTTCGGCGGCCTCCTGGGCGGCCCCCGGCGCGACCACCAGGGGAGCGAAGAGCGCCGCGATCGCGGCCGCGTGGTAGAGAGGCATGCGAATCATCCGCGTCCCGGGGCTGTCGTCTGTCGTGTGAAGCGTGGGGCGACCCTCCGAGAGACGCTGGTGGGAACGTTCTCGTTCAAGACGCGCCATGCGGACAATCTACGCGCTTTTCGCCGCCCTCGTGGAGGGAAGCGGGCGGGCAGGAACGGTGTCGCTCTGTGGAAAAAAAGAAGGCCCGGGAGCCTTCGGTGCGGTTGACCAGACCGCGGCTCCCGGGCCGGTGCGCTGTGGGGATTCCGCGCGGCGCCCTCCGCGTCAAAACCCCGGCCGGCTAAGGGCCGGCTCGGCGGAGTCGCCTAGCGTTCAGCCACCTCACGGGTCGGTTCAATACTTGGAATGATTGGACCACCTCCTTTCTCGTGTACGGGCAGGATAGCAGTGAGGGAGGAGCGGGCGCAAGGGAGGCGGCTCAGATTCGCCGCGTGTAGTCGGCCAGCCCCAGCGTCCACACCCGCTCCCCACAGAAGCGGGTCCCCTCGGGGCAGACCGGGCGCTGCCCGGCGCGGTGGCGGATCGTGCACGGGGGCAGGAGGTGACGGCCGATCCGCGGGTTGACCTCGCGGATCTGGGCGGCCTCCTCGACCGATGCCTGCCAGATCTCCTCTTGCGCGTTGTAGCAGAGCCGCATGGCGTGCTTGTGCCACAGGTTCAGGAGATCGGCGGACTCGGTGAACCGAACGGCGACCGCGTTGGGGAGCAGATACTCGGCGAATTCAGCGGGCGTGGCCGCGGCCTTCACGGCGGCCATGTCCTCCCAGGTCCGGTCCATGCTCTCCCGGTAGGCGCGCTCGACGTCGGGGTCCTCCCGAACCAGCCGCGGGACGATGTAGTCGGGGTCGCCCGCGACGTGCGCCGTCAGGGCCGGTCGCGAGGCGGGCGTCATCCGGTGCCGCTGGTCCTGCGAGTCGGCGGCGTGGGAGAGCTTCTTCCGGAACGTGTAATGGGGATGGAAGAGGGCCCGCGTGAGCTTGCCATGGGTGGTGAGATTCAGCGCCTCACCCAGAAGCGGGTTCTCGGCCGAGTCCAGCGCCAGGTCGATCGCGCGGTCGTCCGGGAGCGACGCCCGGGGCTCCCCCAGGACCTCGCGCACGGCGTCGGCCAGGACTTCCTCGTTGCGGGCGCCCCAGTCGACGAGGCGGGATACCCGCCCCTCGAGGGTGCGATCGAACTCGTCGCGGAAGGAGCGGGCGCCGGCCATCCGCTCCTCAGCGTCATTCCCGTTCGCGGACAGCCGACCGTTTTCCCCGCGCAGGAGGCGGAACTCGACCGTCTCCTCGAGCGGCAGCGGCTCCTCCAGGATCCTGGCGTAGTCGGGATCGTGATCGAGCAGCGCATCCACCATCGCCCGGACGACGAGCCGCGTCTCGGTGGGCGCGTCGACCTGCTCGCAGGCCCGCGCATAGCGCAGGAGCGTGATCCCGCTCACCGTGTGATAGAGGTAGGCGAAGGTCGCGATCGGGAGCACGTACCGCGCGACTTCCTGCGCCCTCTTCCGGATCTCCTTCGCGTACTTCTCGGGGTGCGCTCTCCGGCCCGGGAAGCGCTCGTAGTAGGCGTCGGCCGTCACCGGGACGAGGAGCTCGATCAGCCGCCGGTAATCCTCCGTCTGGCGCTCGACGGCGGCCCGGTAGCGCTCGAGCGCGGCGCCCTCCAGCGGCGGCACGGCGACGTTGCCCGGCTTCACCTCCACGTAGCGCTGGCTCACCTGCTCGGAGTTGTAGAAGGGATGGCTGTGGAGGAACGCCCAGATGAAGTGGCGGCTGACGTTGGCGATCGCGAACTGGAACTGGGCGTGCTGAAGCGTCGTGTGGTGGCCCGCCTGGTAGAGGCTCCTGGCCAGCCCCAGCCATCGATCCTCGATCTCGACATCGGGGACGATTCCCTTCGCGCTGTAGCAGGTTCTGGCCGTCGCCAGGAAGTTGGCGAACGGCGCCTCGAACGCCTTCGTGAGACGCACCTC
>JBOHRW010000240.1:0-10200 GCA_050732935.1 Gemmatimonadota bacterium | reverse complement strand
CTTTACGACGACGGCCTCGCCGGACTACTTCCAGGTGATGGGGATCCCGCTCGTTCGGGGACGCATGTTCACCGACCGAGACCGGGAGGATGCCGCCCGAGTGGCGCTGATCAACGAGACCCTGGCGCGGCGCTTCTTCGCCGGCGAGGACCCGGTCGGTCAGCGGGTCACGATAGGCGTGATGAGCGCTCCCGCCACGCGCGAGATCGTGGGCGTCATCCGCGACGTCCGGCCGACCACGCTCGAAAGCGATCCGAGGCCGGAGCTCTACGTCCCGTACGCCCAGTCCGGCACGGGCCACGTCACCTTCGTCGTCCGGACCCGGACCGATGCATCCGCCCTTCTACCCACCCTGCGCGAGCAGATCTGGCAGATCGATCCGGGCCAGTCGATCGACCAGTCCGCCGCACTCGAGGACATCGTCTCCGGGACGCTCGTGGAGCGACGATTCCACCTGTCGCTCCTGGGCGTGTTCTCGGTCCTTGCGCTGATGCTGGCGGTGATCGGGATCTACGGTCTGATCAGCTTCATCACCCGCCATCGCCTTCGGGAGATCGGTATCCGTCTGGCGCTGGGCGCCGCGCCCGCCACCGTGCGCAGCGCGGTCATACGGAACGCCATGGGGATGGTGATGGCCGGCATCGCGGCCGGGGTGATCGGGGCGCTCGCCCTCACCCGGCTCATGCGGAGCCTGCTCTACGAGGTGAGTCCGGTGGACCCGGTCATCTTCGCCCTCGGCCTCGTGCTCCTCGCGGCGACCGGCTGGCTGGCCGCCTGGCTGCCCGCGAGGCGAGCGGCGGGCGTCGATCCCGTAATCGCGTTGCGCAACGAATAGGAGGTTCTGATGAGTGGAAGTTGGAGGTGTCCACGGATCACCGGCACGCTGCTGGTCGTTCTGCCGGCATTGGCGCTTGCGGCGGTGCCCGTGCAGGGACAGAGTCCCGGCGAACCCGTCCCCGCCACGCTGGCGGATTCGACCGCCATCCGGCAGGCGGCGCTCGATTACATCGAAGGCTGGTACGAGGGCGACGAAGAGCGCATGAAGCGGGCGCTCCATCCACGACTGGAGAAGCGGATCCTGGGCTCCGAGCTGGGTGCCCCCATACCGCTCGTCGAGATGACCGCCATGGAGCTGGTTGACGCCACGCGTCGGGGCGGCGGAGCGGATGCGCCCGGCCCTCGGCGCGCCGATGTCAACATCCTGGACATCTTCGGCCGTGCCGCCAGCGTGCGCGTGGATGCCGATGGCTGGGTGGACTATCTGCACCTGGTGCAGACGGAGGAGGGATGGAAGATCGTGAATGTCCTGTGGGAACTCCGGCCGCCGGCGACCGAGGCTGGGCCGACCGGCCAATAGGGCGCACGAATGATCGAGCTCACCAACATAGAAAAGTCGTACCCCGTCGGCGCCGGCCGGACCTTCGTCCTGCGGCAGATCCACGCCCGCGTCCAGCCCGGCGAGTTCGTCACCATCATGGGACCGTCGGGGGCCGGGAAGTCGACGCTGCTGGCGATCCTCGGTATGCTGGACGGCGAGTGGACGGGCGAATACCGCTTCCTGGAGCACGCGGTTCACGACATCAAGCCGAAACAGCGGCAGGCGCTCCACAAGCGGTACATCGGCTTCGTCTTTCAGCAGTTCCACCTGCTGGACGATCTGACCGTCTACGAGAACCTGGAGATTCCGCTGAGCTACCGTGACGTCAAGCGGAGCGAGCGGCAGTCCCGGGTGGCCGAGATCCTGGACGAGTTCCAGATCGTGGGGAAGAAGGACCTCTACCCCTCGCAGCTCTCGGGCGGCCAGCAGCAGCTGGTGGCCGTCGCCCGGGCGGTGATCGCGCGGCCCGAGCTGATCCTGGCGGACGAGCCGACCGGAAGCCTCCACAGCCGACAGGGGCACCGGATCATGGAGCTCCTCGAGCGCCTGAACGATGAGGGGACGACGATCGTCCAGGTCACCCACGACGAGACCGTAGCCGCCTATGGCGACCGCATCATCGAGCTCGAGGACGGCTGGATCATCGAGCCGGGCGCGTGACCCGCGCCGCCGGGCCGTGACCCGCACCGCGCCGCGCATCCTGGTCGCCGACGATCAGGCGGACATCCGCGAGGCGCTCCGGCTGCTCCTCAAGGACGAAGGCTTCGCGATCGAGACGGCCGCCTCGCCGCCGGCGGCGCTCGACGCCATCGAGTCCAACGACTTCGATGCCGTCCTGATCGATCTCAACTACGCCCGCGACACGACCTCCGGCCGCGAGGGGCTGGATCTGGTGGGGCGCATCCGGACGATTGACGAGTCGCTTCCCATCATCGTCATGACGGCGTGGGGGAGCATCGACAGTGCGGTCGAGGCGATGCGGCGGGGGGCCCGCGACTATGTCGAGAAGCCATGGGACAACGAGCGCCTGCTGGCCACCGTCCGGAACCAGGTCGAACTCCACAGAGCGCTGGTCGAGACGCGGCGGCTGGAGTCCGAGAACCGGCTTCTGCGGGAGGGAGACGACGTCCCCGAGCTGATCGCCGGGTCGCGCGCCATGCGGCCGGTTCTCGCCTTGATCGAACGGATCGGCCCGTCGGACGCCAACGTCCTGATCATGGGCGAGCCGGGGACCGGCAAGGAGGTGGTGGCGCGACGGCTTCACGCCCGTTCGAATCGCGCCGGGCGTTCGTTCGTCCCCGTCAACGCGGGCGGTCTGTCGGAAGGGGTGTTCGAAAGCGAGCTGTTCGGTCACGTGAAGGGCGCCTTCACCGACGCCCAGACGGACCGGGTCGGTTACTTCGAGCTGGCGGACGGCGGTACCCTCTTTCTCGACGAGATCGGGAACATGCCTCTCCCCCAGCAGGCCCGACTCCTCAGGGTGATCGAGAGCGGCGAGCTTCAGCCGGTCGGCTCCTCGAAGACGCGCCGGGTCGACGTGCGGGTCATCTCCGCCACCAACTCCGACCTGGCCGCCGCGGTGGCCGGGGACGCCTTTCGCGAGGACCTGCTGTACCGGCTGAACACGGTCGAGATACGACTCCCGCCGCTCAGGGACCGGCGCGAGGACATCGCCCCTCTGGCGGAATACTTTCTCGGCCAGCGCAGGCGCCACTATGGAAAGGGGCCGCTGGAGTTCGCGGCGGGCGCGATGCGGGCGCTCGAGGGCCATACCTGGCCGGGCAACGTCCGCGAGCTCCAGCACGCGGTCGAGCGGGCGGTCCTGCTGGCGGACGGCGAGCGGGTGGAGGAGGAGACCCTCGGCCTCGACCGCCTGCCGGTGCGTTCCCCGCGGCTGGAGCAGATGACCCTGGACGAGGCCGAGCGCCTGCTGGTCGAGAAGGCTCTTTCACGCCACGACGGCAACGTCAGCCGGGCGGCGGAGGCCCTGGGCTTGAGCCGGAGCGCGTTCTACCGCCGTCTCAAGCGGCACGAGCTGGAGACGTGACGAGTGTCGTACCAACGCCGAATCTTTCTGCTGGCTCTGCTGACGGGGCTGCCGGCCGCCGTCCTGGCGCTGCTCCTTATCTGGAACGGCGACCTGGATCAGAGGCTGCGATGGACGCTGACTGGTC
Organism: Gemmatimonadota bacterium; assembly: GCA_050732935.1. GTDB lineage: Bacteria > Gemmatimonadota > Gemmatimonadetes > JACCXV01 > JAHWKZ01 > DASRVA01. Next base: position 6,648 of record JBOHRW010000240.1, on the reverse strand, counting down.
TGCTGCTGGCCAGCTGGCTGGGCCTGGCGACCGTCCTCAGGGAGCGGCTGATTCGCCCGCTTCAGACGGCGGCCAATGCGCTTGCTGCCATCAAGGTCGGCGACTACTCCCTGCGCCTGCGCGGAAGCGCTACCGACGACGGGTTCGGCCTCCTGGCGCTCGAGATCAACCAGCTGGGCGCAGCTCTGCGCGGCGAGCGACTCGAGGAGCTGGAGGCCGGCGCTCTTCTCGAGCGCGTCATGGAGGAGATCGACGTCGCCGTGTTCGCGTTCGATGAGGATCGCCGGCTGAGGCTCGTCAATCGCGCGGGGGAAAGGCTCCTGAACGGCTCCGGGCGCGCGCTCCTGGGCCGAAGCGCTCGATCGCTCGGATTGAGCGCGCCCCTCGAGGCGCGGGGATCCGAGGTCATGGACCTCGTCTTCCCCGGCGGCTCCGGCCGCTGGGAGATCCGGCGCCGAGACTTCCGGCAGAAGGGCCGGCCCCACCAGCTGCTCGTCCTCTCCGATCTCAGCCGGGTGCTCCGCGAGGAGGAGCGGACCGCCTGGCAGCGGCTGGTGCGGGTCCTGAGCCACGAGATCAACAACTCGCTGGCGCCGATACGCTCGATCGCCGAGAGCCTGCGCGGTCACGTCACGCGCGACCCCGACCACGATCGCTATCCGGAGGAGCTGGAACAGGGGTTGACGGTGATCGCGGGGCGATCCGAAGCGCTCGGGCGATTCATGTCCTCGTACGCGCGGCTGGCCCGGCTGCCCAAGCCCCGGCTTGCTCCCGTCGATGTCGAGGGGTGGGTGGAAAGGGTCGCGAATCTGGAGACGCGCCTGCCGGTCCTGGTCGAGCCCGGGCCCCCCATCACCGTGCTCGCCGACGGCGACCAGCTGGACCAGCTGCTCATCAACCTGATCGACAACGCGGTGGACGCCGCCCGGGAGACCGGCGGCGGCGTCGGCGTGGGCTGGAAGTTCGATGGCGCCGCCGTCGAGGTCTCGGTCGTGGATGATGGGCCCGGGATCGGCGGAACCGCGAACCTGTTCGTACCGTTCTTCACCACTAAAGCCGAGGGCTCGGGGATCGGCCTCGCCCTGAGCCGGCAGATCGTCGAAGCTCACGGCGGCACGCTGTCGCTGGAGAACCGCGACGGCAACGGGGGCTGCGTGGCGACCATCCGGCTGCCGGCGGGACGGGAGTAGAGCAAGTGTCCGACGCTAACGGAGCCCGCCCCGAGATCGACCTGGAGGAGGTCGACGCGTTCGCCGAGGCCGCCCACGCGGGACAGACCCGCACGAGCGGCGAGCCGTACATCACGCACCCCCGGGCGGTGAAGGCGATCCTCGAGGACGAGTTCCCCGAGCCGGTCGACGATGTCACCCTCGCCATCGCGCTTCTGCACGACGTGCTCGAGGATTCCGATGTCCACCCATCCATCATCCTGGAGCGCTACGGCAGGGCCGTCCAGGAAGGGGTGACGCTCCTCTCCCTACGTCTCGAGGCGCTCGACCTCGACCGGGCGCCGGACATCTACTGGTCCGGGATCCGCCGCGGCCCGCGAGCGGTGCGCCTCGTCAAGGCGGCCGACCGACTGCACAACATCCGGGTGACGATCGACGACGGCGACCGGCAGATGCGCGCGAAGTACCTCGAGGAGACCCCCGCGCGTCTGCTGCCGATCCTCCGCGACGCGGAGGAGGGCTGGTTCGTGGAGCGGCTCGAAGACGCCGTCGAGACGCTCCGGGCCAGTGGACGGTAGGCCGGGACCGGCCGGCCCTCGCGGCGGCGGTGCGTCGGCCGGCCTGGCCGGACGCTCGGGGACCTGGCTGGTCCTCCTTATGGCGCTTTTCGCGGCCACCGCCTTCCTCCTGTTCCGGTGGTACGGCGAACGGGCGCTCGAGGCGCGCGGGCCGGACACGCCGTTCCAAGCGGCCCGGGAGCGGATCGAGGCCGACAACACGCTGGTCGGCGTCCTGGGCGGAATCCGCCGGGTCGAGCCGCTGGAGGTGGTGGGTGAGAACCGCGCGGGCGGAGCGGCGGCCTCGGTGAGCGCCCTGGCGGTGGGCAGCCGGGACAGCGCCCGCGTCTACCTGGATCTCGCGGTCGAGGACGACCGGTGGACGGTGGTCCGCGCCTCCGCACGGCTCGCGGACGGCCGCCGGCTGCCGCTGGAAGGCCCGGAGCGCCCGCTCCTGGAGCCAGCGCACGAGGTCCCGGAGCTCCGCTAAGGACGCTCGCGCGCGCTAGCCGGCGGCCCCGTGCCCCGAAGTTGCGCTTTCCTTGTGATCGTTTAGTTATCTGAGACCCGTGCGCCGCAGAACCTTCCTCCAATCCTCGGCATTCGTCCTGGGCGCCGCCACGCTCCCGGGGCCGATCGCGCCGCCCCTGCCGCGCGGCGTGCGCCGGTGGCTCGAGCCGGACGACCGGGAACTCGCCGACATCGCGCTGAACGCGGCCCGTGGGGCGGGGGCCTCCTACGCCGACATCCGCATCAGCCGCCACTTCGACCAGGGCATCCAGACGCGCGAGCGGCGCGTCGAAGGGATGAACGACGAGATCACCTACGGCTTCGGCGTCCGCGTCCTGGCCGACGGCGTCTGGGGGTTCGCCGCGAGCCGGATCGTTGCCGAGGACGAGGTGGCGCGGGTGGCGCGAGCCGCGGTCGACCAGGCGCAGGTGAACGCGAACATCCCCCATACGCCGGTCGAGCTGGCCCCGGTCGAAGCCTTCCCGGACGCCGAGTGGACGACGCCGCACGAGAAGGACCCCTTCGAGCTGACGATCGGCGAGAAGGTGGAGTACCTCCTCGGGATCAATGCCTCGGCGCTCGACGCCGGTGCAGACTTCGCCTCGTCGTCGATCGTGTTCCAGAAGCAGGAGCGCTACTTCGCCTCGACCGAAGGCTCGTACATCCGGCAGACCTTTCTCCGCGTTTTCGTTCCCTGGGAGGTCACCGCGATCGACCGCAAGGCGGGGCGCTTCGCGACCTGGAACGACATCCAGACCAACGCCGGTGCGGGATGGGAGTTCGTGGTCGCCCAGGATTTCCCGACGCAGATAGCGCGCGCGGCGGAGCTGGCTCGCGAGAAGCTGGCGGCGCCGACGCTCGAGGCAGCGACAAAGAAGGACCTGGTGATCCTCCCCAACCATCTGTGGCTCACGATCCACGAGTCGGTGGGGCACCCGACCGAGCTGGACCGCGCGTTGGGCTACGAGGCCAACTACGCGGGCACGTCGTTCTGCACGCCCGACAAGCTGAACGAGCTCCGGTACGCGAGCGAGATCGTCAACTTCGAGGCCGAGAAGCAGGAGCCGCACAGCCTGGCGTCGGTGGGTTGGGACGACGACGGTGTGCCGGCCGACCGCTGGCACCTGGTTCGGGACGGCATCTTCGTCGACTACCAGACGACCCGCGACCAGGCGCACTGGATCGCCGAGCAGACCGGGGTGACGCATTCCCACGGCTGCTCGTACGGCCAGAACTGGTCGCTGGTCCAGTTCCAGCGCATGCCCAACATCAACCTGGTGCCGGATGCGGACGGCGGATCGCTGGAGAGCCTCATCGCGGGCGTCGACGACGGGCTCCTGATCGATACCCGCGGATCGTACTCCATCGACCAGCAGCGGTACAACTTCCAGTTCGCAGGCCAGGGGACGTGGGAGATCAAGGGCGGGAAGCGGGGCCGGCTGCTGCGCGACGTCGCCTATCAGGGCAACACGGTCGAGTTCTGGAACAGCTGTGACGGTCTTGGTGGGCCGGAGACGTACGAGGTGTACGGGTCCTACTACGACGGCAAGGGCCAGCCCGGCCAGGTGAACGCGGTGAGCCACGGATGCCCGCCGGCGCGGTTCCGGCAGGTGAACGTGCTGCCCACGGGATAACGCGATGGCGATCATGACCGAGCAGGAAGCGCGGCGGATCGTCGACGCGGTGATGGAACGCGCGACGGCCGACGCCACGATCGTCAACCTGGTTTCGCGGGAGGGCGGCAACACCCGCTTCGCCGGAAACGGCGTCACGACCTCGGGCGAGGTCGCCAACCTTGGCGTGACCGTGACGTCGGCGTTCGGGACCCGCAGCGGGACCGCCGAGACCAACGGCGTCGACGACGAAGCGATCGCCGCGGTCGTCGGTCGCGCAGAGGAGGCGGCCAAGCTCGCCCCCGAGGATCCCGAGTACGTGCCGCCGCTCGGTTCAGTCGAGTACCCCGATCCCCAGGCGTTCTTCGAGACTTCGGCCGCCTACGGGCCGGCCGAGCGCGCGAGCGCCGTGACCGCGGCGATCGGAGTCGCGGTCGATCGCGACACGACGATCGCGGGCTTTCTCGAGAACTACCGCCTGGCGCTGGCCACCGCGAACTCGAACGGGGTCTTCGGCTACTTCCCGATGACTTGGCTCGAGTACACGAACACCGTCCGGACGTCGGATGCAAAGGGGTCGGGGTGGGCCGGGGTCCGTCTCCACGACGCGGCCGGTCTCGACGCCGCCGCCAGAGCCCGGGTGGCGGCCGAGAAGGCGATCGCCTCGCAGACGATGGAGCCATTGGAGCCTGGCGAGTATCCGGTCATCCTGGAGCCGACCGCGGTGGCGGTGCTGGCGGGGGCGCTGGTGGGCCAGATGGACGCCCGCCGGGCGATGGAGGGGCGCTCGTACCTCGCCGCGCCCGAAGGCGAGACGAAGCGGGGGCGGCAGCTCGTGGCTCCGATCGTGACCATCGAGACCGATCCGCTCGATCCCGCCGTACCCGGGCGCGCCTGGGCCGGAGAGCAGCTCCCCGCCCGACCCACGACCTGGTACCGCCAGGGGGTCGTCGAGACCATGCAGTTCGACCGCTACTGGGCCGAGAAGAACGGCGTCGAACCCGTTCCCGGCCCGACCAATCTCATCATGGGAGGCGAGGAGCGGTCGATCGAGGAGCTGATCCGCGAGACCGACCGGGGCGTCCTGGTCACTCGGTTCTGGTACATCCGGATGCTGAACCCTACCGATCTCACGCTGACCGGCCTCACCCGCGATGGCACCTACTGGATCGAGGGCGGGAGGATCTCCCACGCGGTCAACAACTTCCGCTGGAACGAGTCGCCGGTCCGGCTCTTCGAGCGGGCCGAGGCTCTGTCGCGCCCCGAGCGCGTCGCCGACGAGGACTGGGCCGTGAGCCCCTCCTACGTGCCGGCCGTCCGCGCCTCAACCTTCCACTTCGCGAGTGTCAGCCAGGCGGTCTGAGGGAGTTGGAGTACAGCTCCTCGCGGGTCCAGCCGCGGTCGTTCGCGCGCTGAGTCCTTCGTCGGCCTCTTCTCCGATCTTTGTATCGCCGTCGTTGACGGTTGGTAGCCGCGTCGCAGGTCTTCCGCCGCAACTCGCGGTCCCCGGGCTTACTTGCGACCTTGTGCATGAGCGGCTAACCGGACTGTCTTTCCAGAGGCTCTAACGCACTTGGCGTCAGCGAACCAGCGAACTGGGGGCCCCATGTACTTCGCATACGTGGATGATTCGGGAGGCGACAAGTGCTTCGCCCTGGGATGCGTGATAATCGATGTGGATCGGTGGGCTGACATTTTCGATAGTGTCATTGAATTCCGCCGCTTCCTTTTCAGGAAGTACGGTTTGCCGGTCCGTGCAGAGGTGAAGGCGAACTATCTCATTCGGGGAAGCGGGCCGCTCCGAAAGCTGAACCTGCACGACAAAACTCGCCGTAGCATTTATAGGGGACTTCTTCAGGTCCAGTCCAAGATAGGCGCTCGCTCGTTTGGAATCGTCATACGCAAGAAAGAGCTCCAGGATCGTGGAAAAGGCGAAGACCCATTCGACGTTGCATGGGAATTTCTCATTCAGCGCTTCGAAAGGACAACGACGGAAGACGGGAGACCCCTTATGGTTCTGCACGACGAGGGCGACGGAGACCGCATCCGAAAGCTGGTAAGGAAAGCGCGGAGAATCGGTACCGCAGGCAGCCATTTTGGAACGGGAAGTCTGAGTGTGCCCGCTCGGTTGGTTTTCGAAGATCCGGTGCCGAAGGACTCGAGGCAGTCCTACTTCATTCAGATGGCGGATCTGGTTGCTTATGCCGCGTTCCGTTGGATCTATCCACCACCTGCGCGCACTTCGGTGATCGTCCCCCAAGACATGTGGGACGAGCTTGGGGACGCCCGATATGCGAAAGTCAACGAACTTCGGAAGGGCCCTCCGGGCGTTGTCTGCCCGGCAGGCATAGTGTGCTGGCCATAGAAGAAATCCCCCGCTCAACCATCGGCTGAGCGGGGGAGAATGGAAGACCTACACCGGCCTCAGGGCGCGGTTCAGTCCTCACACTTACCATAGTCTTTCTCGCCGGTTTCGTCAAGGTTGGGTAGTGCCGCCCGCTCCTGGTCCTCTAGGAGCCCCACAATGTCCTCGATCTTCCAGAGGTGGTCGGTCACTCCCGCCGCCATGGCCGGGGTCATCCGGAGGCTCCGGTGAATCCGGCAGTAATTGTAGTACATGAAGTGGAGGGCCACGGCATTGGCCAGATTCTCGACCTTCTTCGAGAAGGCATTCGTTAGGATCTGTGACAAAACAAGTGATCAAGATGATCGAGAGCCAGCGGGACGGATCGTGTAGTTCCACTCCCCGTGGAAGGCGTGAGGCTGGAGCTGGACCTTGGCCATCTGTTGGTCGGTGAT
>JBOHRW010000239.1:0-3092 GCA_050732935.1 Gemmatimonadota bacterium | reverse complement strand
GGCGTGGCCCGCCGCGAGCTGACCGGGCCGGGCCCCCCTCCGCCCTTAGACCGACGCGCCCGCGAGCTGCTGAGTGACAGGTTCACCGAGCCGCTCCGGATCGGCGACGTGGCTGCCGAAGTCGGGGTCCACCCCAGCTCCCTGGCGCGCGCCTTCCAGCAGCATTACCACTGCACGCCCGGCGAGTTCCTGCGTCGTCTCCGGGTGGACCTGGCCGGGCGACGCCTGGCCCAGCCGGCGGCCTCTCTCGCCTCGATCGCCCGCGAGACCGGCTTCAGCGACCAGAGCCACTTCAGCCGGACGTTCAAGAGCGTCACGGGGATGACCCCCGGCGTCTTCCGGGACCTCGTCTCCGGGAACTGAGAGCCGTCCCGCCGCCGGGGCGCGGCAAAGTCTCTTCATTCCAGTCAAGCTCATTCAAGACGGAATGGAGCCTCTTCGTTCAACTTCCCAGTGTACCCTCCCACCGACTGATGGTAGGCACGCGATGCACTCCCTCGCTTTGGCGCTCGCCCTGCGACGCGCGCTCGTCGTCATGACCCTGGCCCTCTCCGCTTGCAGCGGGGGCGGAGGAGGGGGGGACGCGATGACCGGACCCGGCCCCGACCCGACTCCCGAACCGAACCCGCCCGCCCCGCCATCCCCGCCGCCCGGCAACGTGCTGGAGATTCATCTGGAGGGGTTTAGCTTCGAGCCGGCCGAGCCCATGATCCCGGTCGGGACGACGGTGCGCTGGGTGAACGACTCGAACCTGTTCCACACCGTGACCCCTGAGGGCCACAGCGAGTGGCAGCGACAGACGACGACCCAGCAGGGCGTGGTGTTCGAGCACACGTTCCAGAACGCTGGGATGTTCCCGTACTTCTGCGAGCCCCACCGAACGGACGGCATGACGGGCAGCATCACGGTGCAGTAGCGGACAGGCGGGAGACCGGGGGTTGATCTCAGCACCGCTTCGCAGACCGCGTCTTCGGCTGGCCGTGTCCCTCCTGGTGGGCCTCCTGACCGGTTCGACCCCGGCCATCGGACAGTCCCTCCTGACCCGTACGCCCAACATGGGCGGGACGACGGTGCCCCGCCCTCGGAGCAGCGAGTTCACTTTCCTGCACCGCTTCGAGCTCGTCGGTGAGGATGAGAAGAAAGTTCTCAACTACCCGACGTTCGTGCTCGCCGTGGGGCTGCCCGCCGGTCTCGCCCTCGGCACGACCTACGCCTCCAACTCCGAGCTGGGGGCCGGGACCCCCAACGAGTGGGAGCCGTGGATCAAGCTGCGGCACGCCTTCGGGGAGCGGTTCGACCTGGCCGGGACGGCCGCCTACAACACCGCCACCGAGAGCACGAACGGCGAGCTGACCGGCCGCCTGCGGCTGGGACCGGTCTCGCTCCTGGGAGTCGCGCGGGCCTTCTCTTCGGCCTACGGCGCGAACGATCCGGAAGCCGCGCTCGGCGCGGGCCTGCTTCTCCACGTCACGCCGCGTCTGGCGGTCGGCGGCGACATCGCGCGAATCGTGTCGGCCGACACCTTCGCCAGCGCCTGGAGCGCCGGGATTCACGTGGCGATCCCGGGCTCGCCGCACACCTTGGGATTCGTGGTATCCAACGTCGGCGCCACGACGCTGGAGGGCGCGAGCCAGGGGTTCGAGGACATCGAAGGGGATACCAACCTGCGCTACGGCTTCGCCTTCACGATGCCGCTGGGGACGTTCTCCCAATGGTCCCGCATCTTCCAAGGCGAAGAGGCCACGGGAGAGAACGTGGTCACGATCCGCGACTTCACGTTCGGTCCTTCCGAGATCCGCATCCGCGCCGGGGAAACGGTGCGGTGGGTCAACGAGGACCCGGTGGCCCACACGGTGACGGCCGGCGACGGATCGTTCGATTCCGACCTCCTCGAGAACGGGGAGGGCTTCTCCAGGCGGTTCGACGACCCAGGCCGCTATCCTTACAACTGCACGCCCCACCCCTTCATGACCGGCGTGGTCGTCGTGGAAGCCGGCTGAGGCTCCGTCGAACGCAATCCGTCCCGACCCGCGACCACGGATGTGGACCGGGTTGCCTCCATCCGTCGACCGGATAGGTTCACCGGTCGTGCGCACCCGCCGCCTTCCCCCGCTCGCGCTCGCGCTGATCCTGGGCCTGCTCCTCGCGCCTCCCACCGCGTCCGGCCAGGCCGAGAACGCTTTTCTGGGCTCGGCCACCGCACAGCCTCCCGACTCGAGCATGGTCGAACGCGCGCGGGTCCTGCTGGAGGAGGTGCCCCTCGTCGACGGGCACAATGATCTGCCCTGGCAGATCCGCGAGAAGGCGGGCGGCGACCTGGATTCCCTGGATATCGGCGAGGCGCAGCCCGAGATCCATACCGACATCGCCCGGCTCGAGGAGGGCCGCGTCGGAGCGCAGTTCTTCGCCGCCTACGTGCCGGCCGAGATGATCGCCGACGGGGCCACCCGCTTCGCGCTCATGCAGATCGACCTGATCCACCGGCTCGTCGAGCGCTACCCAGACACGTTCGCGTTCGCCAGGACGGTCGCGGACATCGAGAAGGCCCATGCCGAGGGCCGGATCGCGGCGCTGATCGGTGTCGAGGGCGGCCATGCGATCGAGGGCTCGCTGGACGTCCTGCGCGCACTCTACGACCTGGGCGCCCGCTACATGACGCTCACCCACTGGCAGAGCCACGCCTGGGCCGACGCCGCCACGGATGAAGCGCGCCACCAGGGTCTGAGTTCGTTCGGGGAGAATGTCGTCCGCGAGATGAACCGGCTGGGGATGCTGGTGGATCTGAGCCATGTCTCCGATTCCACCATGATGGACGCCCTGCGCATCACCGAGGCGCCGGTCATCTACAGCCACTCCTCCGCCCGCGCGCTGGCCGGGCATGTGCGGAACGTCCCCGACGCCATCCTACAGAAGGTCGCCGAGAACGATGGCATCGTGATGGTCAACTTCGCGCCCGGCTTCATCAGCGAGGAGGCGCGTCTCCACGAGGAGCGGGCGGAAGTTTTGCTGGACAGCCTGGGCGAGGAGTTTCCGGGGGATTCGTCCCGCACCCGCGAGGCGTTCCAGGCCTGGCTGGAGGAGAACCCGGCGCC
>JBOHRW010000238.1:0-51752 GCA_050732935.1 Gemmatimonadota bacterium | reverse complement strand
AGCGCGGGGTGCCGCTGGCGCTCTTTCCGACCACGCTCCTCGCTCAGGTCGACGCGGCGATCGGTGGCAAGAACGCGATCGACCTGGACGGGATCAAGAACGTCGTCGGCACCTTTCACTCGCCTTTCCTGGTCGGTGCCGATTCCCTCTGCTTGCTGACGCTGCCGGAGCGTGACTGGCGCTCCGGATGGGCGGAGGTCGTGAAGGCGGGGCTGATCGGGGATCGGGAGCTGCTCGAGCTGTGCGAGCGGGAAGCCGAGGCGATCTCACAGCGGCGGTTGGCCGTGCTCGAGGAAGCGATCGAGCGCGCGATCCGCGTCAAGGTCGCGGTCGTCGAGGAGGATCCGAAGGAGAGCGATCGCCGCCGGGTCCTGAACATGGGCCACACGCTCGGTCACGCGTTCGAGGCGGCGGGCCGAGGGCGCTGGACGCACGGCGAGGCGATCGCGATGGGCCTCGTAGCCGAGGCGCGTATGGGGGAGCAGGCTGGAATCACGGAGAAGGGTCTCGCCGCTCGGATCGAGGCGGCGGTTGCGGGGCTCGGGCTCCCCACCGGACCCGATGACGCCCTGAAAGCGGACGATCTGCTGGACGCGATGCGGCACGACAAGAAGCGCGCAGGCAGAAGGCTGCACGTCCCGCTTCCCGTGCGAGTGGGCGAGTCCAGGATCGCGGTCCTCGACGAGACCGGGATACGGGCCGCCATCGCGAAGATGGCATGAACGTTCTTGTTCTCAATGGCCCCAACCTGAACTGGCTCGGCCGACGTGATCCGGCGATCTACGGGGTGAAGACCCTGCTCGAGATCGAGCGCGATCTCGAGCCCGTCGTGACGGAGCTCGGGGCGACGCTCGAGTGGTTCCAGTCGAACCACGAAGGGGCGCTGATCGACCGGATCCAGGAGCGTGCCGACTGGGCCGACGGGGCGCTGGTCAACGCCGGCGCCCTCGCCCACACGTCGTACGCCCTGGCCGATGCGCTGCGCGACTTCGCGAAGCCCGTCATCGAGGTCCATCTCTCGGATCTCGACAAGCGCGAGAAGTGGCGCCGGACATCGGTTCTGGCGCCCGTCTGCGCGGGTCGCGTCCAGGGGCATGGCCCGGACTCGTACCGGATCGGGCTGGAGGCGCTGGTCCGGAAGATCGACGCTCCTTGAAGAGCCGCCGTCCGAGGCCCGGAGCTGGTGCGCCGGCGGTTCCGTACCGCGATCCGTCCGGTGCGGCGCTTCCGCGGATCGTGGCGCCGCCCCCCGGCCCCAACAGCCGCCAGCTCGCCGAGTACAGCGCCGGGTTCGAGCCCGGACCCGCGCTCGGCGTGGTCGACGGCAAGGTCCCGATCGGATGGCTCGGCGCCCGAGGGGCCAACATGGTCGACCTGGACGGGAACCGCTATGTCGACCTGACGGGCGGATTCGGCGCGGCCCTGGTCGGGCACCGCAATCCGAGCGTCGTGGCCGGGATCCGGGACGCGTCGCGCCAACTCCTCCACGGTCTGGCCGACGCAGCGCCCCATCCCCTGCGCATGGTCCTCGCCGGAGCGCTCTCCGTCCAAGGGCCCATCCGGAACGGGCGCGTCCTCTTCGCCACGTCCGGCGCGGAAGCGATCGACATCGCGCTGAAAACGGCCCACCTCGCGACCGGTCGTCCTGGCGTCGTGGCGTTCGAGGGCGGCTACCATGGGACCTCGCTGGGCGCCCTCCGGGCGACCGGCCGACCTGCCTTCCGTGAGCCGTTCGAGGACGCGCTGGCGCCCGCGACCCTGCGGGTGCCCTACGCCGACTGCTACCGCTGCCCCTATCGCCTGAGCTATCCCGCGTGCGGTCTCGCCTGTCTGGACGCCGCCCTTGCGGAGGTGGACGCATGGAACGCCGATCTCGCGCGGCCGCGGATCGGGGCATGGGTGGTCGAGCCGATCCTGGGGCGCGAAGGCGTCGTCGTTCCGCCGCCCGGCTGGCTTGCCGCACTCGGGAAGGCCGCGCATGAGCGCGGAATCCTGGTCGTCGCTGACGAGATCCTCACGGGCGGCGGTCGGGCGGGCCGCGAGTGGGCGAGCGGTCCACTAAAGCCGGACCTGGCCACGGTCGGCAAGGGGATCACGGGCGGGATGCCCCTCGCCGCCGCCATCGGACGGCCGGTCCTCATGAAGGCGTGGGAGGGCGCGGGCGAGGCACAGCACGCCGCCACGTACATGGCGAATCCGGTCGCGGTCGCGGCGACGTGGGCGGCGCTCGTGGAGATCCGACGGCTCCGCCTGCCCGAGCGCGCGCGGGCGATCGGCCGACGCCTCAAGGCGGGGCTCGCGAAGGTCCGGAGACGCCATCACGAGATCGGCGACATCCGCGGGAAAGGGGGAATCTGGGGGATCGACTTCGTCGCCAGCCGGGCCACTCGCGAGCCCGACCCGGCGACCGCGGCGGAAGTTTCCGTGGCTCTCGCGCGCCGCGGGTACCTTGCATTAGCCGGCGGCCGCCACGGGAACGTCATCATTCTCACCCCGCCTCTCGTGATCACCGATCGGCAGCTGGACGGCTTTCTCGCGGCGCTGGACCAGGCGCTGGAGGCAGGCAAGGAAGGAGGATGATTCTTTGGCCAGCAGGCTGGCACTCACCTGCGCGATCCTCGGAGCCGCGACCGTCCTGCTCGTAACCGTCCTCGGGGGCCTTGGCTTCCCCAACTACAGCCACGCTTCCCAGTACATCAGCGAACTGGGCGCCCGTGGAGCGCCAAACGCAGAGCTGATCAACCTGGCAGGCTTCCTGCCGGCTGGTCTTCTGATTTCCGCGTTCGCGTTCTTTGCATGGAGGGCTTTGCCGCGCTCCGGGGTTACCTCTTTGGGGCTTATTGGGATCGCGCTCTTCGCGCTCGGTTATGTCGCTGCCGCGTTCTTTCCATGCGAGGCCGGGTGTCGCCCGACTCAGCGGAGCTTCTCGCAAACCGTACACAACCTCCTGGGCCTCGCCGGTTACCTGATCGCCCCGCCGGCGCTTCTTGCACTTGGCTGGCAAGCCCGGCGCTGGCCGGACGCCACCTGGCTCTCGGTCCTGGGCTTCGTCAGCGGAGCGCTGACTTTTCTGGGGCTTCTCTTTTTGTCCCCGACATTCGAGTACGCTGGCGTGGCCCAGCGGGTCCTCGAAGGAAGCGTGCTCACCTAGGTCGTCGCTTGCGCGCTGTACATCAACAGACCGCAACGAGACTGAACCCCGAAGCCGAGTCTGGTGTTTCAGGACTGATGAAACATCGGCCATCTCTCCTCTTCCTCACGGCGGTCCTTGCCGCCTGTGAGGGCGGGCCGTCGAGCCCCGCCGACCCGGACCCTGACCCAGGCTCCGGCTCTGTCGCGATCGCCTGGCAGGGCGGCACCGTCGACTGGGGCGCTCCGGCGCCGCTCACCGTCACCGTCGAAGGGGGGTCGGTGGACGACGTGGTCTGGCGCTCGCTGAACGACGTGTATCGCAACCTGCCCGCCATTCTCGGCCGCGGCTCGTCGATCACGACCGCCGCGCTGCGCCCCGGGACGACCCGCGTCGAGGCGGTCCTTCTGGCCGACGATGTCGCGATCGCCCGGGACACCGTCCAGGTGTCGGTCCGCTACCGCGAGAGCTGGAACCTCGAGCTCCTGGCGCACGTGCCCTATCCGGGCGGCACCGTGGGCGACGTATGGGTGGACGGGGGCCGGGCGCACGTGGCGCGCCGATCCGCGGGCGGGATCTCGATCGTCGCTTTGGACGGGGGTGTGGCCGAGGTGGGACGCTTCGCGCCGGAAGGGCAGTTCACGCAGGACGTCAAGGTCGCGGACGGGATCGCCTACGTCTCCCACGAGCCGGTCCACGGCTTCGAGGCCTACCCGTTCAGCGTCACCATGGTGGATGTCTCGGACCCCGCGAACCCCGTCGTGGTCGGTGGCGTGCCGACCGATATCGCGCCGAGCGCGCACAACCTGTGGCTGGATGGTGACCTGCTGACCGTTGCCGCGGTGGGCACGGACTTCTCCCTGTTCGATGTCGCCGATCCTGCCGACCCGCGCTTCCTGAGCCGCATCGAGCCGGATCCGGCCACGGCCCACGACGCGCACGTCCGGGGTGGCTTCCTGTTCGGGTCGAGCATGGGCTTCAACGGTAACCGGGGCCGGCTCACGGTCGCCTCGCTGGCCGATCCGGAAAGCCCGAGCGTTCTCGGAGTGGTGGCATTCGATCCGCAGGCCTTCACCCACTCCTCCTGGCTGTCGTCCGACAGCCGGTATCTCTACGTCGCCGAGGAGAACGTGAACGCGCCCATCCGGATCTTCGACGTCTCGACCCCCGGCACGCCTCGTTTCGTCGGGGCGTACCAGCCCCGCCTGGGGACCGTTCCCCACAACTTCCAGGTCTCGGACGGGCGCTTCGCCTACCTGTCGCACTACAAGCACGGGATCGAGGTGGTCGACGTCTCCGATCCGGAGCGTCCGCGCCTGGTGGGATTCTATGACACGCATCCGGGGGCCGACGAGGAGCCCACCGGCCTGGCGCCCGCCCACGACAAGGAGCAGGACAGCTTTCAGGGAGCGTGGGGCGTCCACTGGACGGACGACGGCCGGATCGTCGCCAGCGACATGAATCGGGGGCTGTTCGTCTTCCGCTTCACCGGCTCGCAGGACTGACGCGCCGAACGGGCGCGAGCTACTCCGACTCGCCGATCGCCGGGCTCCCGGCGGGCTCCTCCATCGAGATCCTGAGCCGGCTCACGCGCATGCCGTCCAGCGCCTCGACCTTGAGCCGGCATCCCGGCCCCTCGACCTCGTCGCCGATCTCCGGTCGGCGGCCGAGGAGTCCGAAGAGGTAGCCGCCGATCGTGTGGTACTCTTCTTCGTCGAGCTCGAGGCCGAAGCGCTCGTTCACGTCCGGGATCAGCATGAGCCCGTCGATCAGGGCCTCGCCCTCGCCGACCTCGACCACGTCCGGCCACTCGGTCTCCTCCTCGCTCCGCACGTCGCCGACGAGCCTCTCCAAGAGATCCCGCAGGGTCACGATCCCGGCCGTACCGCCGAACTCGTCGATCAGCACGACCATGTGGCGGCGGTCGGCCTGAATGGCGGAAAGCAGCCGGAACACCCGAACCGACTCGGGCATCACGATCGGCGTCTTCAGCACGCGCCGCAGGTCCAGCGGACCGTCGCGCTCCTGCAGGAGTGGGAGGAGGTCCTTGACGTTCAAGATCCCGAGGATGTTGTCGAGCGAGCCGTCGTAGATCGGATAGCGCGTGAAGCCGTGATCGCCGAGGATCTTCTCGACCTCCTGTCGCGGCGCGGTCAGGGGCAGGCCGATGACCTCGGTGCGTGGCACCATCACCTGGTTCGCGGTCATGTCGGCAAACTCGAAGACGCGGTGGATCAACTCTTCCTCCTCGGGCTCGAGGACTCCTGCTTCGGTGCTCGCCGAGACGATCATCTTGAGCTCCTCCTCGGTGTGGGCGACATGGTGCCCGGCGCCCACGGGGTCGACCCCGAACATGCGCAGGAAGAGCCAGCCGAGGCTGTTCAGGAACATGATGAAAGGCTTGAGCAGCGTGAGAAACCACTTCATGGGGAGGGCCACCGCGAGCGCCATCCTCTCGGAGCGCTGGATCGCCACCGACTTCGGGGCCAGCTCGCCGAGCACGATGTGGAGCGAGGTGATGATCGCGAAGGCGACCACGACCGCCATCGCGTGAGCGCTGATCAGCTGCCAGGTTGCCGGAAGCCAGGCGAAGATGGGCTCCAGTATGGCCGCCAGAGCAGGCTCGCCGATCCATCCCAGACCGATCGACGCCATCGTGATCCCGAGCTGGGTCGCCGCCAGGTACGCGTCGAGGTCTCCGAGCGCCTCGCGGACGGCGCGTACCAGAGGCTTCCCTTCGCGAGCCAGCTCTTCGATCCGCGTCCGGCGGACCGAGACGAGGGCGAACTCGCTGGCCACGAAAAAGCCGTTCGCGGCCACCAGGACGAGAACGGCCAGGAGACGGAACAAGATGTCCAGGCCGGATAAGTCAGTTTCCATTTCGAGGCGATTAAAGTTAATGCCGGGTGAGCCGAAAATCACCTGAGCCCGGTTGACGGGGCGGACCCGCGTGGCCTAGCCTCACATTGCACGATGCGCACCGACCAGATCCTGAGACGCGTGGACGGGCTGGACCGGGCCACCGTCGACGCCTGCCAGGCGGCCGGGTGGATCCATCCCGACGTCCATCGGGGGGGAGACGACCCGCGCTGGTGGTCCGAGGGCGACCTCAACCGGCTGCGGGACATCCAGCGCTTCCGCCGCCGTGGCCTGTCGCTCGACGACGCGTACCGGCGGGCGAAGGAGGACAGGTTTTTCGGGCTCTGCCCCTGCGACTGGCGCTAGCGCACTCGACATGGCGGGGAGTGACCTTGGCTTCAGGGATGAGGTGAAGAAGTCAGATGAAAGTCACGATC
Organism: Gemmatimonadota bacterium; assembly: GCA_050732935.1. Classification (GTDB taxonomy): domain Bacteria; phylum Gemmatimonadota; class Gemmatimonadetes; order JACCXV01; family JAHWKZ01; genus DASRVA01. Next base: position 45,326 of record JBOHRW010000238.1, on the reverse strand, counting down.
GAATACTGCGGCGTTTGAAACTACGAGCCCCGGGCGGCCAGTCTGGCCGCCCTCATCGAGAGTGAGATCCGATCCGCCGATGTCGATCTGATCGAGAGCGGGGGAGGCGTGTTCGAGGTCGAGGTCGACGGCGAGCTGGTCCACTCCAAGAAGCGGACCGGGCGCTTTCCCGAGTTCGACGACATCCTCGAGGAGCTGCGGACGCGCTGACCGGCGACCGCATCGACTTTCTGATCCTGGGATCGGGGCCGGCCGGGGCCCGCGCGTCGGAGGCGATCCGTCGGAAGGATCGGCAGGCCCGCGTGGTCGCCGTGTCGGCGGACCCGCATCCTTTCTACAACCGCATCCTCCTCTCCAAGGACTTCCTGAAGAGGGACGACCTCGCCCCCGCACAGGTCACGATCAAGCCGGCCGAGCTATGGGAGAAGCAGGGCATCGAGCTCAGGAGCGGGGAGCGCGTGGTCGGGCTCGACGCCGCCGCCCGCGAGGCGCGTCTCGAGACCGGCGAGATCCTGCCCTACGAGCGATGTCTGGTCGCCACCGGCGCCTCGCCCCTCGTGCTCCCTGTCCCGGGGAGCGGGGCTCCCGGTGTCCACACCCTGCGATCGCTGAACGACGCCAGGCGTCTGCGGGAGGCTGCGCGCGAGACCGGGCGGGCCGTGGTGGTCGGGGGTGGGCTGATCGGGGTCGAGATCGCGGCGGCACTGGCGCAGCGGGGCCTTCGCTGCACCGTGATCGAGCGCGAGCCATGGATCTTCGGCCGGGTGGCGCCCGAGCCGGTCGGCCTGGCATTGCGGAGGTTCCTCGAGGAGGGCGGTGTCGAGGTGGTCACCGGGGCGACCGTGACCGGGTTCCGGCGGGGCGGCGATGGACTGTGGGTCGGGACGCGACCCACCGCCGGCGCGGCGCGGCCGACCGCAGGCGAGGAGCGGAGCTACCCGGGCGACCTCGCGATCATGGGTGTCGGTGTTCGTCCGGAGACGGGCTTTCTCGAGAACGTGGAGCGGACCGCCGACGGCGGGATCGTCGTCGACGAGCGCCTGCAGGCGGCGCCCGGCCTTTGGGCGGCGGGGGATGTGGCCGCCTATCCGGATCCGCACGCCGGACTCCGGCACCGGGTCGAGCACTGGCTCCACGCCCAGCACCAGGGTCGCGTGGCGGGGGCGAATATGGTGGGGGACGATCGGACGTACGCGGAGATCACTTCCTACGACACGGAGCTCTTCGGGACGACGATCCAGGTCTTCGGCACGCCCGCGCTGGCCGAGGAGTGGTCGGTAGAGGGTCTCGGCGGCGCCGGGGCGGGGGTGGCCTGGGGTTCGCGTCATGGACGGGTCGTAACAGTCTATCGTATGGGCGACGTTGATGTTAGACGTGCTGAGATCAAGCTACGCATGATGTTACGGTAGGCGTCTCTACAACCCGGCCGGCCCGCAGCCAAGTTTCTCCATGGCCTCGTGGCACGGGAGGAAGGCATGTCGCATCGAATCCACGGATTTCTCTTCGCTCTCGTCCCGCTGGCGACGATCGCCGGGAGCTGTGACGACTCCCCCACCGGGTCCATCGCCTCGGATCTATCGCGGGCTCGCACGCTCTGGGCACAGCGCGACTTCGCGGATTATGACTACACGTTGACGCAGGGCTGCTTCTGCGGGTTCGTGGGGCGTGCGCGCGTCGAGGTGCGCGACGGGACGGTCGTGTCGGTGACCGGCTTGGAGTCGAAGGAAGCGATTCCAATCGAGTTTCTCAGGATCGGAACCGTCGAAGAGGCTTTCGATCTGATCGAGTCGTTTCTGGACGAGGAGGGGGATCGGCGGGTCGACGTCCGATTCCACGACCAGCTGGGCTATCCGGTGAGCGGGTTCCTCGACATCTTCCAGATCGCCGACGAGGAACTGCATTTCGAGATCGAGGACCTGGAGCGGGTTGACTAGGCTTTCTCGCCGCCGTCCTCTGCGAGCCCCAGGAAGTCGCGCGTGGAGCGCTCGAGGATCTCCTGGGCCCGGGGATCGCTCAGGTCGAGGCGGTACTCGTTGATCACCATGACCTGCATCCGTTTCGCCTCTTCCCAGCAGTCCGCGCAGATCTTCTCGGCGATCCGGCGGCCGAAGGCGTCCGGGTAGGGCGGTCGGTCGAGCCCAGCTTTCGTCTCGCCGCACCGCAGACACTTCACCTCAGCCATCGTCCTCCTCCTCGGGCGTGTCCGCGCCCGCCAAAGCGGATAGCCTCTCCCCGTGTACGGTGACGATCTCGATCACCTGGAAGCGCCGGGCGCCGGCCGGCGCGTCGAGCTGGATCCGGTCGCCCGGCCGTGCTCCCAGGATGGCGCGGCCGAGCGGGGATGCGAGCGAGATCATGCGGCCGTCGAAGTCGGCGAACTCGGGAAACACGAGCTGCCAGGAGTTGCTTTCCCCCTCCTCGTCCTCGAGCTGGACCCGGGATCCGAAACCGGCCTGGTCGCGGGGGACCGCGCGCAGGTCGATCGAGCTGAGTTCGCTCTGCCGGCGGGTGAGCTGGGAGAGCCGGGCGCGCACGAACTCCTGGCGCTCGAGCGCGGCCGTGTACTCGGCATTCTCCCGCAAATCCCCGAGCGCGCGCGCCTCAGCGATGATGCGGGGAAGCTCGATCCGCAGTTCGCGGTCGAGCTCCACGATCTGCCTGTCGAGCCGCTCGCGGAGCTCCTGGAGCATGGTCGGGCCTCTCTCACTCTCGTCGTTGCGGTCTGTCCGTGACGTCCGCGAGTTCCGCCCGCGCACGAAAAAACGCGGCCGAGTGCGCCGCGCGTTCCGGACTCGCGTTGCGATGGACAAAAGCAAAATAGACCCGCGGGGAAAGGTTCGCCAGACGTGAGCCGCCACCCGGACGGTCACGCGCCCGCTTCGCGCACCGAAGCCTGGGACCGGGCGGCGGCCCGCCACCGGCTGGAGGAAAGGCCGTGGGACCTGGTGGTCGTGGGAGGCGGGATCACCGGCGCCGGAGTCGCTCGGGACGCCGCGCTACGCGGGCTCTCGGTGGCGCTCGTCGAGGCGGGGGATTGGGCTGCCGGGACCTCCTCCAGGACCACCAAGTTCGCCCACGGCGGACTGCGCTACCTGGAGCTCCTGGAATTCGATCTCGTCCGAACGGCGCTCGCCGAGCGCGCCGTCCTGCTCGGGATCGCCCCCCACCTGACCCGGCCGACCCCGTTTCTGATCCCGGCCCTCGAGCCTTCGCTTCCCCTGTGGAAAATGCGGCTCGGCCTGGGGCTCTACGACGCTCTTGCCGGTCGCGGCCGCCTGGGGCGCCATCGCATCCTGACCGTGGCGGACGCGTGCGCCCGTGAGCCGCTGCTGGAGCCGGCCGGTCTCGGAGGTGCCGGACTGTACGTAGACGTCCTGGTCCGGGACGCGCGGCTGGTCGTTGAGACGGTGGCGGACGCCCGCCGAGCGGGCGCGACGGCGGCCAACTATTGCGCCTTGGGGGCGGTGGAGCGCTGGGGCCGGGGATGGCTGGGCGAGGTCGAGGATCGGCGGGACGGATCGCGGTTCACGGTCCGGGGTGTGACCTGGGTCAACGCGACCGGTCCATGGTCGGACCGCCTGCGGTCGCGCGCCGCCCCCGGCCGGCCGGCGCTCCTCGAGCCTACGAAGGGCGTGCACATCGTGGTCCCCTGGAAACGGCTGCCGCTCCGCGACCCGACCGCCGTCCCCGCCGCCGACGGGCGCCTCGTCTTCGCCGTACCCGAGGGCCGCTGGACCTACATCGGGACGACCGACACGCGCGAGGACGGCGACGTCGACGATCTGGGGGTCGGCGCCGCCGCCGTCGAGTATCTCGTATCGACGTTGCGGCCCGTGCTCGACGCGGACCTGGCCGTGTCGGACGTGGCAGGCGCGTGGGCCGGCTGGCGACCGCTCGTCCGGGTGGGGTCGCGGGAGGATCCGGACGCCATTCCGCGGGAAGAGGTCATCGAGGAGACCGCGCCGGGCTTTCTCACCGTGGCGGGGGGGAAGCTCACCACCTACCGCCGGATGGCCGAGGAGACCGTCGATCGGGTCCTCGATTGGCTCGGGCGCCCGGCCGTTCCCTGCCGGACGGATCGCCGGCCGCTGGTCCCGATGTCTGCGGGTGGGGCCGGACCGCCGGCCTGGGCGTCGCCGGAGGAGGTGGCCCGCGTGCGCGAGCTCTTCGGCCCCGACGCCGACGACGTCTTCACGCGCTGGGCGGCGGAGCCGGAGAGCTCCGAGCCACTGGGGTCCGACTTCCGCCACGGCACGGCCGAGGTCGAACGCGCCGCTCGCGAGATGGTGGAGACGCTGGAGGACCTGGTTGACCGGCGAATGAGCGCCCTCCCCGGCGGCGTGCCCGTCGACCGGGAGACGCTCTACCGGGTCGCCCGGGCGGCGGCCCCGGTCACCGGGTGGGACGAGGCGCGCCAGCGAGCGGAGGTGACCGCCTTCCGTGCGGCGGCGCGGTGATCGCGCGTGACGGCTGGCCGGGGTCGCGCCGACGCGCCGTTTGACGACTTCTGAAGCCAGGCGGAGATTCCCCGCCATATGATCACGATCGGATCTCTAGCGCTCGACCGGCCGCTCCTCCTGGCGCCCATGGAAGACGTCTCCGACCAGCCATTCCGGCTCATGTGCCGGCGGCTGGGGGCGGATGTCGTCTACACCGAGTTCATCTCCTCCGAGGGGCTGATCCGGGACGCTGGGAAGTGCCTCGAGAAGCTGCGCCTCGCCGACGGCGAACGACCGGTCGGGATCCAGATCTTCGGTGCCTCTGTCGAAGTCATGGTCGAGGCGGCGCGGATCGCCGAGCAGGCCCGCCCCGAGCTGATCGACATCAATATCGGATGCCCCGTGAAGAGCGTGGCCTGCAAGGGCGCCGGGGCGGGGCTCCTCCAGGACCCCGATCTCATGGCCGCGATGGTGCGGGGGATCGTGGAGGCGGTCGAGCTGCCGGTGACGGTGAAGACCCGGCTCGGCTGGGACCACGACTCCATCCGGATCGTCGAGAACGCGCGGATGTTCGAGCGGCTGGGCGTCCAGGCGCTGGCCATCCACGGCCGGACGCGGGCCCAGCAGCGGAAGGGCGAAGCCGACTGGGAGTGGATCCGCCGCGCCAGGGAGGCGGTGTCGATCCCCGTCTTCGGAAACGGCGACATCCGGGAGCCCGCCCTGGCCATCCGCATGTTCGACGAGTACGGTGTCGACGGCGTCATGATCGGCCGCGGGGCCATCGCCGACCCCTGGATCTTCTGGCGCGCCAAAGTCTACCGCGATACCGGTCACGTTCCCGAGATCGAGCCGGACGAGCGTATCGGGACCGCCCTCGAACACCTCGATCTGTCGGTCGAGTTCAAGGGAACGCCGCGGGGCGTTATCGAGTTCCGCAAGCACTGGAAGGGCTATCTGCGCGAGCTTCCGAACGCGAGCGAGGTGCGCTCGGATCTCATGCAGCACACCGAACGCAGGCCCGTCGTCGATCGTCTTCTACGGTACGCCAGAGAGCTGGGCGTGGAACCGGTGGGAACGGAGCGCGCCGACCCCGTGGGGGGGCTGGAGGCGACCGTGGCCGCGCTATCGTCCGTGGCCGCTTAGCGTTCTGACTCACGCATACTAACGACTCGAAGGTGCCCGCGAGCAGCGGCGCACCGCAATTCGCAAACGAACAGGAGGTCATCATGACGACCGGAAAGCGTCCCGCGCAGCAACCGCCGGCTCCCTGGGGGCGATGGGTCGTGGTCCTCGCCGCGCTCGTCGTGGCGGGCGCTGCCGTATGGTGGTTCACGCAGTCGTCGCAGGCCGGGCAGGACGTGGGCGCGACAGCGGAGGAGGCGGCCGGCCCCGGGCCGCAGCCACTGGACCTGGGTTCCTCGGGCCCGACCGTGGAAGCCGCCGCGGCGGTCGATGCCCCCGCCGAGAGCCTGGCCGCCGCCGGCCCCGAGGCTCCGAGCGGCGTCGACATCTCGAACGACCCGCGCCTCGGAAGCGCCTCGGCGCCCGTCACGATCGTCGAGTTCTCCGACTTCCAGTGCCCGCACTGCGCCACTTTCCACCGGGAGATCTTTCCCGCGCTCCGGAGCCTCTACGGCGACCAGGTGCGATGGGTGTTCGTGAACCGCTTCTTCCCGCAGCACACGATGGCGGAGCGAGCGGCGATGGCGGGGGAGTGCGCCGCCCGGCAGGGGAAGTTCTGGGAGTTCGCCGATCCCGTCTTCCGCGATCAGACGAGCCTGAGCCGGAGCCTCCTGGACGACGTCGCCGGGGAGATCGGCCTCGAGATGTCGGCCTACCTTGCCTGCATGGAGAACGCCGAGACGGCGAGCGAGGTGGCCGCGGATCAGGCCGAGGGCGAGCGGCTCGGGATCGACGCCACCCCGACCTTCATCGTGAATGGCCGGCGCGTGGTCGGCGCTCAGCCCGTCGAGGTCTGGAACCAGATCCTGGGGCCGTTCTTCGGGCCGTAGGTTTTCGCTCGCATCGATGCGCGAGGCAGACCCGAGAGGTGGCTCACCGCCTGGCCGAAACCCCGCGGACGCGCCGTTCGCGTTGACGTCGCCGGGGGGTCGGCGTAGCTTTTTCCTCCCATTCTGCCTGGGTAGCTCAGTTGGTAGAGCACGTGACTGAAAATCACGGTGTCGGCGGTTCAATTCCGTCCCCAGGCACCATATTCGCGCGTCGCGGCCGAGGTTGAAGGATTGCCCGGCTCGCGTTTGGATCCCGCCCGAGCCACCGTAGCTCAGATGGTAGAGCAGCTCACTCGTAATGAGCAGGTCCGCGGTTCGAGTCCGCGCGGTGGCTCCAACGACGCCCGCACGGCACCTCTTTTAGCTTGCTTATCGACCAACTGGAGCATATTATCGTTCCACTTGAAAGGAGCATTGAAAGGAGCACCGAAGTGCACATCAGCGCCCCTGAAGTTGCCGCGGTCCTGGGAGGGCGGAGGGCCCTCGGGCGGAAGATCGAGACCGTGGAGGATCTCCGGCTGGCAGTGGAGGAAGGCCTCCCTGTGCGATCCCTCCATATTGCCGTTAGACGAATCGCGTCGAGCGGCAAGGACGCCGCGCACATCACCCACGAGATCGTTCCTCGCACCACCCTGCACCGGAGAAAGAGCCGCCTGAGCAAGCCGGAGAGCGAGCGGCTGGAGAGGCTCGCGCGTATGACGGCGCTGGCGGAAGAGGTGTGGGAGGACTCCGAGCTGGCCCACGAGTTCCTCATGAGCTTTCAGCCCCAGCTCGGGGGAAAGAAGCCGCTGGAACTGGCCGACAGCGATCTCGGGACGCGGCAGGTGGAGGAGCTGCTCTACAAGCTCGAGTATTCCCTGCCCGCCTAGCGGGGCGAACATCAGTGATCGCATGGAGGATCACGAAGGGGAGGTACGATCCGTATGACGGACGGGGGGCGGCTCTTGTCGGTGCGAAGTGGAGCTCTCCCGGGCGAGAGGTGATCTACGGTTCCTCGAGCTTCGCGGGTGCCATCCTCGAGATCCTTGTCCACAGCGCCAGACCCCGGACCCTCCCGGGGCCGCATCATGCCGTGCGGATCGAGATTCGCGACGATCTCATGGAGGAGCTCGATCCCGACGATCTGCCAGGATGGGAAGAAAGGGAATCTCAGGCGGCTCGATCCTTTGGGGATCTGTGGGTGGAGGAGCGGCGCTCGGCGGCGCTGGTCGTTCCGGCTTTGCCGAGCCGGCCCATCGGTCGGACGATCCTGATCAACCCTCGGCATCCGGCAGCCGAGGAGATCTCGGTTTCTGAGCCCTTCGCCGTGCCCTGGGACGAGCGGTTGTTCTGATAGGTCGGTGTAACCCTGGTCGATCGATCGGGAAGGCGGCCCGGCACTCCTCCAAGCAGACCTGCTGATCCACGGTTCCCACCAGGGGCGGTGCACGAGCGTCCGGCCAGGGCCGATGTACTGCCGCGCCAAGTATTGATTTTTTTAAAGGAGCCCACGCATTTAGGCGGCGTGCCGTGAGCCGCGCGACGCCATTGACCCGGAGTGGCGGGACTTCACACAGGAGACGTTCATGAAAGCGGTAGCCCAAGCGCCAGCATCGATCCCGCCCGATGGCCTTGCCCTGGAGATCGCACGCCGGGGCCCTGACGAAGCCGTAGAGTACCTGGAACCGCATCCAGCTGAAACCGTGGTCGCGGCCCTCGCGCAGGTGAATCCCTCGATCCGCTGGTCGGTGTTGAAGGCGCTGCCGGACGATCGGCGAGCGGCCGTTTTGGACGTGGCGCTTCCCGAGGTGGGGACGACCTGGCGAAGGAACCTGGAGCATCCCGAGAACACGATCGGCAGCCTGATGGATCCGGCGATCGCAGTGTTTCGTCCGGAGACGACGATCGGGGACGCGGTGGATGAGCTCCGAACCCTCGTGAAACGGGCATTCATCACCTACCTCTTTGTCACCGATCCCGACGGGCGGCTGGTCGGGGTCGTTGTGATGCGCGAGATGCTATTGGGCAATCGATCGCAGCGACTCGAGGAGATCATGCTGCGCGACCCGTTTTTTCTGACGCCCGGGATGACCCTCACCGACGCCATGAGGTCGGTTTTGAACCGGCATTTTCCGGTGTATCCGGTGTGCGAGCCCTCTGGCCGCTTTATCGGGCTGGTGCGCGGGCAAACGATGTTCGAGGCCCAGGCGATCGAGATCAGCGCCCAGGCGGGAAGCATGGTCGGCGTCGAGAAGGAAGAGCGACTCTCGACTCCCTGGCCGCGGAGCCTGAAGTTCCGTCATCCCTGGCTCCAGTTGAATCTGCTGACCGCGTTCGCGGCGGCCGCGGTGGTGGGTGTCTTTCAGGACACCATCGACCAGATCGTCGTGCTCGCGGTCTTCCTCCCGGTGCTCGCCGGCCAATCGGGCAACACCGGTTGCCAGGCGCTGGCGGTGGCGCTGCGCGGGATGACGCTCGGAGAGCTGAAGCCCGGCCGGGAGAAGGTGCTCGTGCTCAAGGAGGGTCTTCTCGGCCTTCTGAACGGCGCGCTCGTGGGGCTGACCGCCGGGACCGGCATGTTTCTCTACGCGAACTCTCAGCAGAACCCGCACGCCTGGCTCCTCGGATTGATCGTCTTCATCGCCATGATGGGCAGCTGCGTGATCAGCGGCGTGTCCGGCGCGCTGATACCGCTTGGCCTCAAGAAGCTTGGCGCTGATCCGGCCACCGCGTCGAGCATCTTCCTTACGACGGCTACGGACGTGGCCAGCATGGGCATCTTTCTCGCTCTGGCGACGTTCTTGATCCGCTGATCGCCGCGACGAGTCCAGATCGCTTCCGGCCGGTAACACGGACCCGACTCGTGCTCCCTTTCCGAAAGGGGGAGGCACGACGGGGCGGCGTCCTCCAACGTCGCCCCGCCGTTCGTCAGACCGAACTCCGGCCAGCCTCCGTCGGCGTGTTAGTCGACCCCGTTCCCGTGGTCAATGTGGCCGCGGATCTCGCCGCCGGGATTGACCAGCGTATGGACGTTCGCGTAGGCGCCGCCGGCCTGGAGCCGCTCGATCAGCTCCTCGAAGTTGGCGATTCCGCCCGGACACTCCGGGGAGTCGGGCAGCGGGATCACGTCCCCGGGAGTGATCGTCCCCTGGGCCAGGATGCCGTGGGGGGCGACTCCCGCCGGGTCGAACCCGAACAGGAAGACGACGATCGGACCGTTGACGCCAGGGGACCCGCAGTGGATGTGGGCCTGCGTGACGCCGACGATGTTGGCGGCGATCAGCTTGTAGTCGAGCTCATCGCTTCCTTCTCGGAGCTGGAACTTGGCCAAGCCCGTGCCCTTGGTGTCGACGGGCGGGACCTCCTCCTCGCCTCTCAACGGGGCGACGAAGTTTTTGACGGGGCCGGACCCAGCCAGGCCAAGCTCCCCGCCCGAGTCGAGCCCATGGGGCGACTCGGCGCCGGAGCAGGCCAGCAGAAGAGCGGACGCTGTCGTCAGAACGACCGCGGCGCGCATACTTCCTCCTCTCGATGGGGTGCCGACGAAAAAACCGTCTTGCACCGATCCCGGGAGGGGTACCTTCAGCGTAGCATCTCCCTTGTCGCGGGATCAACGTCTGAGCGGCGAGTTCCTACCGCTTTGGTGGTGGCCGGGTGACCGGGCCGACTCGCGTCGCGGCCGGTTGTCGGGCCCTCTAGATTGGCGTGTGGAATGGACCGAGCGACATCAGCATGACCCGCGGCCTCGTCATCAGCGTTTCCGGGATCCGCGGGGTCGTCGGCGAGGCGTTGACCCCCGAGGTCGTGGCGCGGTTCGCCGCCGCGCACGGTGCGGCGCGACGCGTCGCCACGGGACAGAAGACCATCGTCCTGGGCCGCGACGCCCGGGTGAGCGGGCCCGTCTTCGTGGCCGCCGCCGAAGCTGGTCTACGTTCGGTTGGATGCGATGTCATCGACGTGGGGATGGCCTGCACGCCGACGATCCTCCTGGCCGTCGAGCGCGAAGTCGCCGCCGGTGGCATCGCGGTCACGGCCAGCCATAACCCGGCCGAGTGGAACGCGCTCAAGCTGGCCAGCCACCGTGGTATGTTCCTGACGCCCGAGGAGGGCCGCGAGGTGCTGGCCATCTCCGAGTCGGGCATGATCCCGCGCGCCGGCTGGGACGAGCTGGGTGAGTGGGACGAGCGGCCCGACGCTACCGAGCGTCACGTGGAGGCGGTGCTTGAGGCGCCGCTGGTGGACGTAGAGGCGGTCCGGGCGCGCGGATTCCGCGTCGTCCTCGACAGCTGCGCCGGAGCCGGGAGCCTGCCCGTCGTGCCGCTCCTGGGCGCGCTCGGCGTCACCGTCGATGGTCTCCACCTCGAGCCCACCGGTCGCTTTCCCCGGAACCCCGAGCCCGTCCCCGAGAACCTGGGGGAGCTCTGTCGGAGGGTCCGCGAGGTCGGGGCCGACCTGGGGCTGGCCATCGATCCGGACGGGGACCGGTTGGCCCTGGTCGACGAGCACGGCCGGGCGGTCGGCGAGGACATGACGCTCGCTCTCGTGGTCGACTACGTCCTCGGCCGGACGGCTCCGGAAGGGGGGTCGGCGACGGGTCCCGTGGTCATCAATCTCTCGACCAGCCAGGTCGTCGAGCGCGTCGCCGAGCGGCACGGCGTCGCCGTCGTACGGACGCCGGTCGGCGAGGTGAACGTGGCGCTCGGGATGATTGAGGCCGGGAGCGCGATCGGGGGGGAAGGGAATGGGGGGATCATCTACGCGGCCGTCCACCACACCCGTGATGCCCCGGTGGGAGTGGCACTCCTGCTATCCTACCTGGCGCGCTGGGAGTGCTCGCTGTCCGAGGCGGTCACCCAGTTCCCGCGCTACGCGATCGTGAAGACCAAGCTCCCGCTCGCGGACGTGGACGGAGATGCGCTCCTCGACCGTGCCGATACCGGGTTCGACGGGGCCCAGGCGGACCGTACGGACGGGCTCCGGCTATCGTGGCCGGAGCGGGAGGAGTGGGTGCAGCTGCGGAAATCGGGCACGGAGCCGGTGGTCAGGGTGATCGCGGAGGCCCCGGACCGGAAGGACGCCGAGCGGCTCCTCGACCGGGCGCGGGCGCTCGTGAAGAGCCGACCCCGACCGTAGTCAAACGTAGTCAAGCATCCAGGTTCCTCCCCCCTTCCACGAACCCGACCATGGAAGGGCACTTTGCAACACATCCCCCTTCCCGTCCGACCCCGATTACATTCCTGGTCCGACTGGACGATCCGCGGACTGAGAACTACTCTGCACTTGGGAGCCAAGAAAAGGGAAGCGCGTTTCCTCAGACAAGGACGTCCATTCCCATCGGGTCGCGACCCTTCCAAAAGGGTTGGCTGCCGGGGGGCGCAACGGCGGTAGCCCGCTTCGTTTCCGTGCGATTCAGCCCGCCTGAGCGGACAGCTGTTCGGATTGCCGAGGCACATCGGTTGCGCCGGAGGCTCGCCTCCAGACTGAAGGACCAGACCGCTTCGAAATCCAGAAGGGTGAAGGAGCCGATGCGCCGCGTCAGTCATTTGATCGCCGTCACCATGTCCGGGATCGCTTTAAGTTACGGACTCGCCGGCTGCGGTGAGACAACGGGGCCCGAGGATGCTTCCAGTGCAAGGGCACCGACCATCACCATCACTCCCGCGACCGTCGATCTGAGACCGGGAGAGGGGGTGCAGTTCTCAGCCACGACCCAGAACCAAGGCCGCAACAATGCGGTCGCCGCTCCATCTTGGAAGGCCACCGGGGGTAGCATCACTCCGCAGGGTCACTACACGGCCGGTAGTCGGCCCGGGAGATACTGGGTCATAGCGATAAGCGGAAAGAACACGGGCCGGGCCGACGTCCGGATTCTCGATTCCGGCGGGACCGAAGAGGAGCCGCCCGTTGATGAGGATCCGCACAGTAGTGGGGACTGGAGCCGCACGCTGGCCGACACGACCATCCATGGTGATGTCGTGGTTCCGGATGGCCAAGCGTGGCTGATTGGCCCGAACGTCGAGATCGAGGGCAACCTGCGTACCGTCGGGGGGACGATCGCCATGCGGCCCGGCAGCTCGCTCAAGTTCCTGGGCGCGAATCCCAATGAATACGTCGGCGGTGGCTTGACCTACGAGGAGCAGTTTGCCAATGACATCGGGCTCTGGATCGGCCCGCAGGGTATGCTGGACGTCCAATGTACGCCCAAGACCAGCTGGAACCGGACCGGTGTAGACCCGACCTGGAAACCAGATGACGAATATTGGATCGCACCGACGGACGTGGACGACCACCAGCCGCGCCGCTGGCACCCCGGAGAGCCGATTCCCCAGGTCGATCCACGGGTGCCGCCGGCGGAGATCATTAACGTCACCCGAGACTGTGTGATCGAGGGACCGGGGCACATCCACATCCATTCCGAGCGGCCGCAGATCATCGAGTATGTCCAGCTTCGGGGCATGGGAATCAGCAGCCTGGCGTCAGGGGGCCCTGTCATGGGTCGCTACGCCTTGCACCTGCATATCAACGGTGACGGCTCGCGGGGTACCATCATCCAGGGTGTGGCAGCGATCGAGAGCGAGGGAGTCGTCTTCGTGCCGCATGCATCGCATGGGGTCACGATGATCGACAACGTGAGCGTGAACAGCTACGCCGAGGGTTTGTGGTGGGATGTCGGGGACATGACGAATGACTTGCTGGTTGATCGCCTGGCGGTGAGCGGGGTGTTCATGCCCCCCGACATCGGGGGCGGAGTTAGCCGCCGAGACGGCACCACGCTCGGTGCGGGGTTCAACATGGAGATGCGCAACTCGGCCGTCTCCGGCGTGCGCGATGGTAAGATCGGTGCCGGCTTCAACTGGCCCGCGAAGGCGAACACCAGCGGGATCCCACCGGTATGGACATTTCAGGAGAGCAATGTCGCGCACAACAACAGCGGACCGGGCATCTTCTTCTGGAACAACACCAAGCATCCACACGTGGTGGAGGACGCGATCCTCTACCGCAATGGCGCGTCCGTTTATGACCCGGCCCATCCCGGCAACATGGCGCCTGGCGTGTTGAACGGAGCCTACCTCAACAGCAACCGTTATGCGGATATGGTGCTGCTGGGGAATCGCCTCGTTCAGAACAGCAACTCCTCGGAGCAGAACATCGATGGTGGGCCGGCGCGCTACGAGCGGATCTGGGTCGAGGTGTCCGATGGGCCTGCCCTGGAAGTGGGAGATCGACATCTTGCAGCAACCAGCTATGTCGAGTTCATCGATTGCACCTTCATCTCGGGGTCGGGCTATCCGAAGGTCTACGTGAGGAGCGGGACGAACCCCTGGTTGGCGCACTTCATACGCTCCGGCGTCGAGCCTGAAGACATCGAGTTCGAGATCTTGACCGGTGGCGCGGATGGTTCCCACATCCTGATCGACCAGGAGGACGGGCGGCGCTGGGAGATCAAGGTAGAAGGCGGTAAGAAAGTGGTGCAGGAGCTGTAGCGGAATTTCAGGCCGCTGGCGGACGGCCTCGTCCTCGACCGACACCGTTCTGGACCGCGCGGCAGGGGAGCACGGGGATTGAGTTGCGTGCAGGGCGTGGAGAACGTCGATTCGGGGAAGAGTGGAGATTCCGGAGCGCTGCTTCGGGGGGTGACCGATTGCATTCCGTGGCTATTCCTGTATGTGCTTCTGGCCGTCGTCTTCCTGGCCCTCGGTGCGACAGGAGTCGATGCACTCGATCTCTTTCGCGACCCGGCGGAGCTCTCACGACTGAGGCTGCCACCTTGGGAGGGATCGCTTTCCCTTCTGGGATACATGATCTGGATCGCGGCCTCGACGGCGTGCCTCCTGACCGTTGCCGCGGTGCGGCACCGACGCAGCTCCGAAAGGGTCGAATTCCTGGCGGCTACGGGATTGATCGCCCTTCTCTTCGGCCTCGACGACGCCCTGCTCCTCCACGAGAATCTGGCCGACCGGTTCGTCGGCTCGAGCGGAGGGGGCGTCGGAGTTCTGGTTCCCTACGCGGTGGCCATCCTGGCTTGGGCGTACCGCTACCGCGGAGAGATCCTGGCCTCTCGGCTCGGCCTCGTCTTCGCTGCGGGCCTGGGTTTCGCGGGCTCCCTGGTGCTCGAGTTCTGGCCGTTCCTGGCGCAACTGCCCAGGGCCGACTTGCTCGAGGAGGTGCTGGAGCTGGGAGGTGTGGTCATGTTTGCCATATATTGTGTATCGGAATCGTATCGCGAGTTGGTTCTTTCCGCTGAATAGGCTCGGTCAGCCTGCATGATGAGATGGCGGAATTCCTTCCTCCACCGGCAAGCTCCTCGAGCTCATACGTCTGTCATAGAGCTACGGAATCTGCCTACTCGGTGCGCCATCGCATGCTCATCGATCCTATGACCAGAATCGCTCAGATAGGGACTCCCACGCGCTCGAAGCGCCGGCGAGTCATTGGAGCCGTCCGGGTCGGGCTCGGAGCCTGGGCAGCATGGCTGGTGGTCGGATGCGGCGGCCCGACCGAACCGGGCACATCGGGCTCTGAGCAGCGGACGGCTGCCTCGATCGTCATTTCGCCGGACTCGACCACTCTTGCGACAGGCGATCGACAGAAGTTCGAGGCGAGGGTTCTCGACCGAACCGGCCGACCGAGACCGGCGGAGGTGGAGTGGCGGGCGACGGGGGGAACCGTCAGCGACGACGGACTCTATACGGCTGGATCAGCGACCGGCACCTGGGCCGTCACCGTGACCAGCGCCGGGCTGACCGAATCGGCCGTCGTCCGGATCGTGGCCTCGACCCCCGAAGAGGTTCGCGTACCGACGTCGATCGTGGTGAGCCCCGAAGCCGTGAATCTTGACCCCGCTGACGTACAACGCTTCACGGCCGAAATCCGGGACCAGCACGGCGAGGTGATGGATGCCGAGATCGCCTGGGAAGCGACGGGGGGAACGATTGACGCGACCGGGCTCTACACGGCCGGGAGCCTGCCGGGAGCTTACATGGTGTCCGCCCACAGCGGAGCGCTTTCGGCCACGGCGAGCATTACGATCGAGCAAGATCCTCTCCCAGCGCCCCCGCCGCCGCCGAGTACGGAGGTGGAGATGCTGGGAGCCTGGGGGTGCAGCCAGGTGACCCACGAGTGGCAGGCATTCAGCCGCAATCCGGCGCCCTTCGGGACCTGGGACCGATTCAATTACGGGGGTGGCGCGCTGGCGGACTGGCACGACGCCCTGTCGGGGCAAGCAGACAAGGACTACTGGGGAATCTTCCAGGACGCCGCAGGACGGCATTCCGGGACGACGGACGTCTACGCAGAGATCTGCATTCGAGCCACGAACGCCAGCCTTTTCTCGGAGGCCGAGTTCCAGCGGATGGCCGAGGAGGTGTTCCGGGAGCTCCGCACCCGGGTGGCGCCGGATGTTCGGATCTGGGTGACGGGGATGGCCGATTGGGAGGGCGAAGTCTGCTCGCTGGCAGGACCCGAGGGAGCGGAAATCGCCGCCCGCATGGCCGGCCATGTCGCTTCGCTGGGCCTGGCAGAGCGAGGCCCGAGTCTCGATCCCTGGACGAGAGCCGAGCTGGAGAGCGATTTATGCCATCCCAACGATCAAGGCGAGGATCGGGCGGCGGCCGAGATCGTGGACTTCTTCGTCGACTGACCCGCTCCCCTCGGCGGCGGCTGACGGGCAAACCGCCCTCGAGGACAGTCCCATGGCCAGTTTGAATCAACCCGATGTAGAAGCCGGCTTCCACTCCTTTGGAAGTCCCTTTCTGTCTCCTTGACAACCTTCTTCCGAACTCGTATCCTCGTGATTCAGGCATTAGCTGGGGGGAAGAGCAAGGGTCCCTGAGCGGGGTCCCCATGGTGCGCTTGCGCATGGGACCCATCGGAGCGAAGCTGTGTCCCCATCCGGCGAGATGTCGATTTGTCCTCCGCGGCAGCTCTACATGTGTTCCGCTTGGTACGCCTGCCGGACACGCGGCCGATCCGAGAAAAAAGTCAGGCAATTGCTCCAGTCTCTGGGAGTGGAGTCCTACCTTCCGCTCGTCGAACGGACCAGGGAATGGTCGGACCGCTCCAAACAGGTGGAGTTTCCGCTCTTCCCGGGATACGTCTTCGCCCGCTTCGAACTGACGCGACTCCAGGACATCCTGCACACTCCGGGTCTGGTCGAGGTGGTTCGTGTGAACGGATATCCGACGCCGGTCCGGGAGGAGGAGCTCGAATCGGTCCGCTCGCTCTTGCAGGGGACGAGGGATGCCGGCGTCGAACCGGTATCTCATGAGTATCTGGCACGCGGTCAGGAGGTCGAGGTCGTGGTGGGCCCCTTCCAGGGGCTGTCTGGTCTTCTCGTTGAAATGCGCGGAACAACCCGCGTAGTTGTTCGGCTGTCGGCGATTCAGCTCGCTGTGAGCGTCGAACTGAACCCACGGTCGATCCGACCCAGAGGGATCGAGTCGCAAGCCTTGCGACAGCGATAGGTAGAACAAGCAGTTGAACCCCCGGTCGTGAGTCCGGGGGTATGTAGCTTCCCCGACCCAGGAAGGAAATGGCTGAGCTCCCCATCCCTCGGTTCCCCATCCGACCAGGAACCCTTCCAGGCGTCTCCGCGATCGCCTCCCATGCGCACTTCCCACGTCCGCCCGTCGATCCCATTCTCCGCTACAGGCGCCTCATCATCATCGGCCTCCACGTCGCCCTGATTCCACTGGCGTACGGACTGGCCTTCCTCCTGCGCTTTGAATGGCCCATTCCCGAGCATTACATCCGAGTGTTCTGGATGACCCTGCCCCTGCTGGCTGTCTTGCGTCTCGGAATGTTCGCGATGTTCCGGCTCTACAACGGTTGGTGGCGCTATGTCGGGATGTACGACTTGACGGCACTGCTCAAGGCCGTGTCGTTCAGCTCGCTGCTCTTTGCTGCCGCGCTGTTTCTGACCGGCCAGATCCGCGGTTTCCCGCGATCGGTCTTCGTCCTCGACTGGGGGATCGCGATCGCGTGTTTCGGAGGCATACGCTTCACCGTGCGCTGGCTGCGCGAAGGAAACGTGAGGAAGGCATTGTCGATCCAGGGCAAGCGTACCCTGATCGTCGGGGCGGGGGAAATCGCCACTCAGCTGCTCCGGCATGTACGGATCGATTCGTCCTGCGAGATCCGTCCCATCGGACTGGTCGACGATGATCCGATGAAACGGTCGGCCCAATTGAAGGGCGTTCCCGTCCTCGGCACCACGGAGGACCTCGCTCGCCTGGTTACGGAGCACCGAATCAAGCTTCTGATCGTCGCAATGGCCTCGCCATCACGGGAGACGATGCGGAAGATCGCCGAAAGCTGCGCCGGGCTCGATGTCGAGCTCAAGATCGTTCCCTCGCTGCGGCACCTGCTCGCAGGCAAGTATCGCCTCGATCAGCTCCATGCGGTGGGGGTCGAGGACCTGCTGGGGCGCCCTTCCGTCAACCTGGATCTCAAGCGGGTTGAAAGGGATCTTCGTGGGAAGATCGTTCTGATCACCGGTGCGGCGGGCTCTATCGGTTCGGAGCTCGCCCGCCAGATAGCCGCGCTTCGGCCAGTGCAGCTCATCCTCCTCGAGCAGGCGGAGAGTCCTCTCTACCAGATCCATCTCGAGTTGACGGCCGCCTATCCGGATCTCGAGGTCCTACCGGTAATTGCGGATGTTACCGACGCGAGGCGCATTGACAGGGTGTTCGCGAAGCATCTGCCGGAGTACGTCTTCCACGCAGCCGCTTATAAGCATGTCCCGTTGATGGAGAGAAACGCCTCGGAAGCGGTCAGAAACAATGTGATGGGAACCTTCCGTCTCGCCACGTGCGCGACCCGACACGGCGTCGACAAGTTCGTGTTGATCTCGACGGACAAGGCAGTGCGTCCCGCCAGCATCATGGGGGCGAGCAAGCGCCTCTCGGAACGGATCGTTCTGGGATGGCCGGAATTCCGGTCGTCAGGCACCGACTTCCGGGCGGTGCGATTCGGGAACGTGCTGGGTTCGACCGGAAGCGTGATTCCGCTCTTCGAACGGCAGATCGCGAGCGGAGGGCCGGTGACGGTCACCCACCCGGGAATGATGCGATACTTTCTGACGATACCGGAAGCCGTCCAGCTCGTGCTTCAGGCCGCGGCCCTGCCCGAGCTGGTCGGGAGGATCTCCATCCTCGACATGGGCGAACCGGTGCGGATCTTGGAGATGGCCGAAAACCTGATCCGCCTCAAGGGGCTTGAGCCCTATGCGGAGATGCCGATAGTCTTCACCGGTATCCGATCGGGGGAGAAGCTGCACGAGGATCTGATGTCCGAGGTTGAGCGAGCGATTCCGACTGCCGTCGAGAAGATACGGATCGTGCAGACGAATGAGGCAGACGGAGAGGTGATCCGCGCAGGCCTGATCGAGCTGGAGGCGGCGCTCCTCGACGGTGACGAGAACCGGTTGATCAGAGTTCTGTGCGACCTTGTACCGGAATCCGTGCCGCCTCTTTCAGAGAGAGGAAAATATCCAACCGTTCGATCGTCCCAATCGGGCGATTCACAAGTCCACGCGGTGGTCGAGTGATCACTGGTCAGTCCGCGACTCAGGAACCTGTGGGAGATCATCACCGATGAGAGAGCTGCTCGCGACATTGATTGCTCTGCTGGTCGTCGGATCGTTGGCACGGGCCCAGTCTCCGGTCACCGACGCGACGGATTCGAGCCTGGTCCAGGGTGACCTCGTCAAGATCACCGTTTGGCAACGCGATGAGCTGAGCGGAGAGTTCGAAGTCGATGGTGATGGCTCTTTGATACACCCCCTTTATCAGGAGGTGATCGTCACCGGTATCCCCAGCGAGCGGATCGAGGAAAGGGTCGAGCGGTATCTGGTCACGCTCGAAGCCCAGCCGCAATTCGTTGTTCAGCCTTTGCATCAGGTGGCAATCACGGGGATGGTGGTCAAACCGGACATTTATCACCTGCCGACGGGAACGAGCGTCGCGGAGGCAGTGGCTCAGGCGGGTGGTGTGAGCATGGACGGAAAGGCCGATGAAGTGCGCCTGGTGAGGGCGGGATCCGTAACGACCATCGATCTCACAGAGCCGGATTCGCCCGGGCCGAACATGCTGGTCCAATCCGGTGACCAGATAATGGTGGAGAGGCAGAGGGAGGGTGCTTTCAGGAGGATCATCCTTCCGGTGCTCGGCGCCGTTGGCTCGGTAGCCAGTATCATCAATCTCACAACTCGGTGAGCAACCACACGGAGCGATTTCATGAGCGATAACATGTTGCCTCCCCTTCGGGGACCTTTCCCAGAGCGAATCGATTCCTCGGGATACCCGGAACAGCAAGGATACTGGACAGACGAACCGGGTAGCGGGTTTGACTTCTGGGAGGCCTTCGGGATGCTGCGCCGGAACCTGTGGCTGGTTTTCGCGGCGACAGCCCTGGCCCTGGCAGCCACCGCGTTCTTCATCCTTCGTCAGGAGCGGAACTTCGAGGCACGTGCCGTGATCCGCGTGGCGGACATCTTTGGATCGATCGGAGGCGTACAGGGAGAAGCTTCGCAGGCCTCGGGCAAGGATATCGATCCCCTGCAGTCCGAACTCACGCTGCTCGAGGAAGAGACGGTGCTGGGAGAGACCGTCGATCGGCTTGGCCTTCGACTTTTCGACGCTTCGACGAAGGCTCCCGCTCCATATCTACAGGAGGCAGAAGTTTCGCTTCTTCCGCATGAATCGCGCCGGATGGCTCTCGATTTTGGGATGCGAGAGGTTGCATTCGGAAGTGGGGAGGACCGCGAGTCGGCGGCGTATGGGGACACGGTCGCCGTGCGTGGAGTGCGCTTTACGGTGCCCGAGCATCCCGATAAGAACGAGACCACGCTTCTCGTGGTTCCTCGTCATCGAGCCATCGATTACGTGAGGTCTTCGCTGGAAGCGGAACGTCGCAAGGGCACCAGCACGATAGATATCACATTTGAGTCGCAAGACTCGACCACCGCGTTGAACGTGGTCAACAGCGTCGTCCGGGTGTTCCAGGAAGTCCAGGCACGCGTTGCGAGACAGGAGGCTATGCGGCGGCGTGAGTTCTTCGAAGCGCAGCTCAGGAAGACAGACTCTCTTCTCAACGTTGCCCAGGCCAGGCTGAGCGCATACCGCAGCCGGGAGCAGGCGTACAGCGCCGGTGACCGTTTCGTCATGGAGCTGGGGGAGCTCGTCGAGTTCGAGATGCGGCAGCAGGAGCTCGAGGAGAACAGACGGATCTACAATTCCTTCTTGAGCCAGGTCCTCGCGGAGGACCCGGAACATGATGATACAGACCTGGACCGGATCGTATCGCTGCCTGGGGGTATCGCAGACGACCCCGCGGTATCCGAGCTTTATAGCCAGATCACGCAGCAAAAGGAAGCGCGGGATTCGCTGACGACGGGCCGTTGGGCGGTAGCTTCAACCCATCCAAACGTTCAGCGCCTGGACACGTTGATTTCCTCGACCCGGGAAGAGCTGATCGATGCCGCGCGAGGCCACATCGCATCCGTTGGAGCTCAGATCGAGGTGCTCGACAGATTTCGTGGACGGAGCGTGGCCCAGATGAGTCAGCTCGCCAGTGCCGAAGTCGAGGAAGCCCGACTGATGCGTGATCTAGAGGATCTGATGGACAACGCCACGGAGCTGCGCACTGACTATCAAGCCGCGCGTCTGCAGGAAGCCGTCGCTGGCGAGGTAGAGATCATAGAACCGGCCAATCGTGCGGCTCGGGTGCCCAGGCACATGATTCTTCCCTTGCTCGTGGCATTGGCTGTCGGGCTCATGCTGGGAACGGGAGCCGCGTTCGCACGGGAGAAGCTCGATGATTCGATCAGCCGTCAGGAGGAAGTCGAGAACCTGCTCATGGCTCCGAATCTGGCGGTAATCCCCGGAATGGGATTCTCCGGAAGCGGCGCGTTGCTTTCGAATGGTGATGTCAAGCCGGGCTCGTTCAGCCTTCAGGGTGCGGGGATCGAGGCCTATCGGAGCCTGAGGACGAACCTGACCTTCTCGCGGTCCCTGCCGCCGCTGAAGACCCTCGTGGTGACGAGTGCCATCCCTGGCGAAGGCAAGAGCATGACCGCGGTGAATCTCGCCATCGTCTACGCCTGGCAGGGGCTTCGTGTTCTCCTGATGGACTGCGACTTCCGGCGACCGCATCTGGGCCAGTACTTCGAGAACAGAGAGCGGTCCGAGGTCGATCTGCCGATGGTATTGGCGGAGCGGCGCGACCCCCGGAGCGCGATCATCTCCTTGGGCATCGATGGTGTCGATCTTCTCCCGGTCAACGGACAGAACAAGAGCGCATCGGAGCTTCTTGGAAGCGCTGCCATGAAGGACCTCTTGCGTGACCTGTCAGGGCACTATGACCTCATCATCCTGGACTCACCGCCTCTCCTCGCAGCCAGCGACGCGGCCGTCCTTGGCGCGATGACGGACGGAGTTCTCCTGGTCATCCGTGCCGGCTACGCTGATCGGGGCGCTGTTCAGCTTGCAACCAAGCAGCTGACCCATGTAGGCGCTCGGATCGTTGGCGCCGTGCTGAACGATCCTGAGAGCCGGGTGCCTCGTTACGACGGGCAATATGCATACAGCTACACGTATGCTGCAGAGCCTTGAGGGCGTGGCAGGATCGTTTCTCATCTCGAACGACAGGGTGTTGAGAAGGATCGGAAAGCGGGTGCTTTCGCCCCGGACTCGCGTGCGGCTGGCTTTTGCACGCACTTCAGCACGTCGTCCGACCGCCCGATGGAGAGCGCTGCCCAATCTGCTGATCATCGGAGCGCAGCGATGTGGAACCAGCTCATTGTTCAAATACCTGAGCGCCCATCCTCGGTGCAAGCCCTCCATCCGGAAGGAAGTCCGTTTCTTTACGGAATACTACACCAGGGGAGAAGACTGGTACCGGTCGCATTTTCCGCTCGGTGTGGCGGGACATCGAGGAGCACCAGCGATATACTTCGAGGCCTCACCTGATTATCTCCTGGATCCACGTGTCCCGAGCAGGGTCACCCAACTTCTCCCGGACGTTCGGCTCATCGTCATTCTAAGGAATCCGATCGAGCGAGCCTACTCGCACTATCGGCATCTCCGCCGCTTGGGAATGGAGGAGCTTTCCTTCGAGGAAGCGCTGCGCCGAGAACCGGAGAGAATCCAGCAGGCTATGGAGAACCTCCATGCACATCCGGATCATCCGATCGGAGGAGACCTATTGCGCTATTCCTATGTCGAGCGTGGACGTTATGCCAGACAGCTGGAGCATTGGCTCGAGGTAGTGGATCGGAGTCGGCTCCTCGTTCTCTCGAGCGAGAGGTTCTTCAGCGAGACGGATCGTGTGTTTCAGAGCATTCTGAGTTTTCTCGGGCTTCCCGAATGGCGGCCCGTCGCCTACCGAAATTTCAGCTATTCGAACCCGCGCCCGGTTCCACCCGAGATGCCCGCTGAATGCCAGCGCTTCCTCATGCAGCAGCTCGCCCCCGAGCTCGCCCGACTCGAAGGAATGGGGGTTCTGGAACCGGGACTGATCGAGGTCCTACCCTCTGGGGACAGCTGACGTTGACCGCCGCCCCGAGGCAAGCTAAGGAGGTCCAGAGCACAAGGTCCAGCGCGGATAGATCATCCCAGAAGCCGGGTGGCGGACCGGTATCTGTCCGAGATGGGATGCCAGAATCGCTGCCCCTGTACAAGCGCGTCATGAGCGCAGGACTCTGGAACGTCTTTCTACGCGGTACGATGCGCTCCTTGGGGTTCGTCCGGAACGTCGTTCTTGCACGGCTGCTCGCCCCGGACGACTTCGGCCTCTTCGGAATCACGCTCGTCGTCATCTCCATGCTGGAGCGTTTCTCCAGTAGCGGAATGCAGAGCGCCGTGATCCAGAAGAGGGAATCCGTCGAAGGTTATCTGGATACCCTGTGGACGATCCAAGTGCTAAGAAGGATTGTTCTGGGTATCGGGCTCTTTCTCGGTGCGCCTCTGATCGCGTCCTTCTTCGACGAGCCACGCGTCACCGAGCTGTTTCGAGTGGTCGGAGTCATTGTGGTCTTCTCCGGACTCCTCAGTCCGGGCATGCTCCTTTTCCGGCGAGAACTCGAGGCCAAGCCTCAATTCATTCAAGGCTTTGCTGTCAAAGCGGTGGACCTGTCGGTCTCCATCGTTCTGGCGTTGCTCTTTCGAAATGTATGGGCGCTCATGGGAGGATCGGTGGCCGGGGCTGTTACCCGGATCGTGCTTTCCTACCAGCTTCACCCCTATCGGCCCCGTTTGAGCTTCGATTGGCAACGGGCACGAGAGATGTGGAATTATGGCCGATGGGTGTTTTTGTACCAGATTCTATTCTTTCTGACCTATCGCGGCGACAATCTGATCATCGGAAAATTCTTGGGGGCTCGAGCGCTTGGCATATACATGCTCGCGTACAGCATTGCGGAGCTCGTCACCATGGAGCTCGGCAATATGCTGGGTGGGGTAGCCTTCCCGGCTTATTCGCGGATCCAAGAGCAAGTAGAACGGGTTCGCAGAGCTTATCTGACAACGGTTGATTTCGTCGCTTCGATAACGGTTCCGGTGGGCGTTGTGCTGTGCCTTTTCGCCGAGCCGATCACCAGCGTGGTCTTGGGTGAGCGGTGGCTGGAGGCCGCATCCGTGCTGCCCTATCTAGCTGTGGCCGGAAGCGCGCGTGCGCTCGCCTGGACCGGAACCGCCCTTTACAATGCGATGGGGCAGCCCGCTTTCTCTTTTCGGATGAGTCTCGTCAGTGTCGGGGTGACCTACGCCTTGATTTTTCCTTTGATTCCCGCGATGGGGTTGCGGGGTGTCGCTCTGGCGATCGCCGCTGGGCAGCTGAGCCAGTTTCTGCCGTATGCTGTCTATACGCGGCGAACATTGGGTGTTGGCCTCGGGGAGCTGGGTAGACAGCTGCTTCCAGCTCTCGCATTGGGCGGTGTCGTCGGAGCCGTGCTTGCTATGGTCAGGACGCAGTCGATGCCGGATGTTCTTCATCTCGTGGTGGGTCTGGGAGCTGCTGCGGGTGCGTACCTGATCTGCGCATGGGCTCTCTGGAAGTTCGCATCCATGGGTCCGATGAAGATCTTCGATCAGTTCTGGATCCGTATTCGAGGTTCCAGTGACGTCTCCGAGCACACAGCTGCGGCACCGTCCTTGACGTGAAGATCTCCCGCAATGGAGGGGCCGAGCGTGTTCGCGTCCTGCGTGTGCGCGGCTTTCAACTCATGCAGGATCACGAGAAGTCCGCATTGGTAACGGACCCCATGACCTGGAGGTAAGGAAATGGAAGTCGCTTCCTTCGACGAAACCGCAATGCGGGAGGCAGTCCGCAAGTACATTCTCGATGAGTTCCTGCCGGGCGAGAATCCCGCGGAACTCACGGATGCGGCTCCCTTGATCACAGGGGGCATCCTCGATTCGATTGGCACGGTCAAGCTGGTGTCGTTTCTCGAAGAGGAATTCGAGGTTCAATTCGAAGCCGGCGAAGTCACCGTTGACTACCTGGATACGATTGACCGCATCGTCGAGATCGTCCGGGAGAAACGGGACTCGAGACAGTGAAGCTGCATGCACTGTTCGAGAGTGCGGCAGAGAGCTGGCCCGATCGGTTCGCGGTCGTCGACCCAGTTCGTGGAAAGCGAATCACCTATGGAGAGCTAGAGCGTCTCACGAATGCCTTGAAGCTGGAGCTCCAAGGGCTCGGCGCGGATCGTGGACAACGAGTCGGCATTCTCGCGGCGAAATCGATAGGAAGCGTCGCGGCCGTGCTGGGGACGCTCCGGGCGGGGGCTGCCTATGTCCCGGTCGATCCGCAGGCTCCTCTATCCAGGGCAGCGGAGATCTTCGCGGATTGCGAGGTCTGCCTGGTCATCGTGCAGCGCGACCTCGTAGAGGGGCTTCGTAGCGCCTGGTCGCCGAAGGCCACTCTTTATGAGCCCAAGGTTGCCGGCCAGCTTGCGGATCTGGCGAGCGACCTCGTCGTGCTTTGTCCCGAGCAAGTCGGTTCACCCGCTGTGGAGGATCTCGCCTATATCTTGTACACGTCCGGCTCGACCGGGAGACCCAAGGGTGTTATGCACACCCACGGCAGCGCGCGATGTTTCATCGATTGGTGCTCCGAGACGTTCGATCCTTCGCCGAAGGACCGTTTCTCCTCACACGCGCCGTTTCATTTCGATCTGTCCATTCTCGATCTCTATGTACCGATGGCTCACGGCGCCGCTGTGGTTCTGGTCGGAGAAGAGGCCGGGAAGAATCCACTGCTGCTCGCACCCCTGATCGATGAGTGTGAGATCTCGGTGTGGTACTCGACTCCCTCGGTCCTCCGGCTCCTCGTTCAGTACGGTGGGCTGAAGCGATATCAGGCCGCCGAGCTCAGACTGGTGCTTTTTGCCGGGGAGGTGTTTGCGCCGAGCCATCTTCGAAGCCTCGGACAGATCTGGCCAGGGCGGCGGTATTTCAATCTCTATGGTCCCACCGAAACGAATGTTTGCACGTCCTACGAGATCGTGGGAGAGGTCCCTTCCGATCGTGTTGAGCCGTATCCCATCGGCAGGCCGATCACGGGAGATCGCACGCTCGTGCTCGATACCCAGGAGCGGCCGACGAACCCTGGAGAGAGTGGCGAGCTCGTCGTCTCCGGTGGCACTGTGATGGCTGGCTACTGGCGCCGACCGGACCTCAATGCTCACGCCTTTCATATCGATGCAGAAGACTGTCGCTGGTACCGCACCGGCGATCTCGTAAAAGAGGACGATGAGGGCAACTATGTGTTTCTGGGGCGCCGGGATCGCATGGTCAAACGACGGGGCTTCCGGGTCGAACTCGGTGAGATCGAGGCCGCCCTGTATCGTCACCCAGCCGTGCATGAAGTGGCGGTTGTGGCGGATTCCAATGCCGTCAACGAGCTGCATGTTCGAGCATTCGTATGTTGGCGTGGTGGAGAGGGGCGCCCCTCCTCGATCGCGCTGAAGAGGTTTCTGACCCACAAGCTTCCACTGTACATGATTCCCGACAGCTTCACGTTCCTCGAGCAGTTGCCGAAGACGTCGACCGACAAGATCGACTACGTGCGCATCGGTTCCTTCGCCAGCTGATCGCCATGGATTTCTCGCTGACCGACGAGCAGCGGCTGTTACGCGACGAAATCGTGCGGTTTTCGCAGCAGGAGCTGACGCCGGGAGCTCGCCAGCGAGACGAGCGGGGCGAGTTCTCGCGTGCCCTCTGGCAGCGATGCGTCGAGATGAATCTGCCGGGTCTCCCGGTGTCCGTCGAGTACGGTGGGGGCGGGCTCGATCCGTTGTCGACCGCCGTCGCAATGGAGGCTTTCGGCTACGGTTGCGAGGACGGTGGGCTGGTGTTCTCGGTCTGTGCCCACCTGCTGGCATGTGTCGTGCCCATGTGGCTTCATGGGAACGAAGAGCAGAAGAGCCGGTTTCTCCCCAGGCTCTGCGACGGATCATGGATCGCCGTCAACGCGATGACCGAGCCCGGCTCCGGTTCGGACGCGTTTGCGATGACCACGCGAGCCGATGCCGTGCAGGATGGATTCCGCCTGCGCGGTACGAAGACATTCTGCTCCAACGCACCGGTCGCGGATCTGGCCGTGGTGTACGCGGTCACCGACCCCGAGAAAGGCTATTACGGAGGGGTGACCGCCTTCCTGGTGGAGGCTGGCACTCCAGGGCTGGAGCATGGGCAGACCTTCGCCAAGATGGGATTGTGCACTTCGCCGATCGGAGAGCTTCTCCTCGACGATGTCCTCGTGCCGGAGGAGAACGTCCTGGGCAAAGTGGGCGCTGGCGCGACGATCTTCGTTCAGTCGATGGACTGGGAGCGCACCCTGATCGGTGCGACCCACGTTGGCGTGATGCAACGGCTGCTCGAACGCTCCGTCGAGTACGCCAGAGACAGGAAGGTCGCGGGTCAGCCAATCGGAAAATTCCAGGCTGTCTCGCACCGGATCGCCGACATGAAGGTTCGGCTCGAGGCGGGCCGGCTCCTCGTCTATCAGGCAGCGTCGCGGTTGGGGCGCTCGCGAGACGTGGCCGCCGATGCCTCGACCGCCAAATTGTTCGTGAGCGAGTCGCTCGTACAGAGCGCGCTCGACTCCGTGCGGGTCCTGGGGGGAAACGGCTTCATGGTGGAGTACGATGCCGAGCGGACCCTTCGAGACGCGGTTGGCGGACTTCTTTACTCCGGGACGAACGAGATCCAGCGCAACGTCATTGCCGGCTGGCTCGGGTTGTAGGTTTGGCGGCCATGATACAGTTGCCGCTTCGCGGTACTTCAAGGGCTCCAACACGGTCCGATCCGACGCGCCCGAGGATCCTTCACCTGATCAACAGTCTGGGGGCGGGGGGTGCGGAGCGTTCGCTATCCGAGCTGCTGCCGATCTATGCAGCCGCTGGAATCGATTCCGTAATCACCTGCCTGAAGACCTCTCACGAGGGCTTCCAGGGCCTGGTGGAAGCCGGATCGTTCGATTTGCGGTTCGTAGGAGCGCGCAGCCTTCCGAGGGCCGTGCTGGAGCTCCGTGATTGGATCCGGGCGGAACCCGTCGATCTCATCCATACGACCCTCTTCGAATCGGACATCGCTGGAAGGCTGGCCGCCGTCAACAGCGGAATCCCCGTGCTCACGAGCCTGGTTAATACGTCGTATGCTCCGTCGCGACGATTGGATCCCAATGTCAGGCGGGGTCGACTGTGGGTGACGAGGCTCGCGGATGCCTTGACGGCTCGATACCTGACGAGCCATTTCCACGCGATCACGCAGGCGGTGAAAGATAGCGCCGTACATTCGCTCTACATTCCGCCGCAGCGGATCACCGTCGTCGAGCGTGGTCGAGATCCGGCCCGACTTGGAGAGCGCACTCCGGAGCGGACTCGACGGGCCAGACGTAATCTCGGCCTCGCCGGAGACGACGAGGTGATCGTTGCGGTCGGTCGTCAGGAATTTCAGAAGGGACATCGCTACCTGCTTCAGGCGATGGCCCGCCTGGTGCCCCTGCGTCCCCGACTCCGCCTGCTGGTCGCCGGGCGTGCCGGTCACGCCACGGACGAACTCCATCGCCTTCACCGAGAGCTGAGTCTGGCGGACCACGTCCGCTTCCTCGGGCATCGAGACGACGTTCCGGAGATCCTGGCTGCGGCGGATCTGTTCGTATTTCCCTCGATCTACGAGGGTCTGGGGGGAGCCTTGATCGAGGCCATGGGACTCGGATTGCCCGTGGTTGCCACAAGGATTCCAAGCACACGGGAAGTGGTGGAGGAGAGAGTGAATGCTCTTCTGGTGGCTCCCGGAGCGTCCAACGATCTGGCGGAAGCGATACTCGCGCTTCTTAACGATCCCGAGCGTTCCCAGGCCTTTGGTCGGCACAGCGCCCGGATCTTCGCGGAGCGATTCACGCTGGAAAGAAGCGCCCGGCGCATGATCGACCTGTACGAGACGATCATTGCCCGCCGCTCCTCTCGGCGCTGACGGATCGATGCACGTGAGAGTTCTACAAATCGTCCAGCGACCCCAGAGGCGGGGCGCCGAGATCTTCGCCTATGACCTGGCCCGCCGCTTCGAAGCTCTGGGGATCGCCGTCTGCACCGTTTACCTGTACCGCTTCGAAGGGAGGCACGGACTTCCGCTCCACGAGACGGATGTCTGTCTGGATGGAGCCGACAATCACGTCTTCGAAAAGTACCCTGGCATCCATCCTGCTCTGTTGCGAAGATTGCTCGACGCCATTGGGAAGTTCCAGCCAGGCATCGTTCAGGTCAACGGATCGAGAACCGTGAAGTACGGAGCTGCCGCCAGGCATGCGCTGGGAAGCAGGGCGAGTTGGAAGCTCGTGTACAGGAACATTGGTGTCCCTTCTTCCTGGCACCGTTCCAAATGGAAGGTCTGGATCTACCGAAACGGCATCATGTCCCAAATGGATGGGGTGATCGGGGTGAGCAGTTTCTCGTTGTCCGACGCCCGCAGCCTCTACGGGCTGCGCGCACCATGGACGGTGATCCCCAACGGGATCAACCCGGCAAGAATCCCGATCGTCGTCAGCTCGAGCGAGGTGCGACGAACCCACGGGGCTGCCGGGGATGACATGATCCTGATCTTCGTCGGCCGGCTCGAGCGGGCGAAGCGTGCCGATCGGTTTGTCCGAGTTCTTGCGCGGGTGGGTGACACGATTCCCGGGACGCGTGGTTGGATCGTGGGAGACGGGCCTCTCCGCCGGGACATCGAGAGGCTGGCTCATGAATGTGGCGTGAGCGATCGGACGTGTTTCCTTGGAGCTACCGACGACGTAGCCAGTCTGATGAACGCGGCAGATCTCCTGGTTGTCACGAGCGATACCGAGGGGATCCCCGCGACCGTCCTCGAGGCCGGATTCCTGGGAGTTCCGGTGGTTGCGACCGGAGTTGGAGGTTTGCCGGAATGCATCGTCGACGGAGAGACGGGAATCCTCGCCGAGGACGAAGAGGGGCTGGTCGACGCGATCGTTCGCTTGGCGGGGGACGGGGAACTCAGAGCGACCATGGCCCGGCGGGCACGAGAGAGGACTCTGAAGAGCTTCTTGATCGACCGCGTCGCGGATAGTTACGTCGAGTTCTATGCCAGGCTGCTCGATGAGCCCCGGTGCGCGGCTGCGTGATCCGCATGCCCAGGATCTTCCATCTCGTCAAGGGTCTCGGTCGGGGAGGCGCCGAGGTCCTGCTCGCGGAGGGGCTGCGATTCGCTGATCGCGATCATTTCGACTATGGATACGGGTATTTTCTCCCTCATAAGGCGGCTCTGGTTCCGTCCCTTGCTGGGCAAGGCGCTGATGTCGTGTGCTTCGACTGCCGGAACAACCTCTCGATACTGTGGGCCGCGAAGCGGGTTGCGAACCACCTCCAGGAGTGGGGGGCTCAGCTCTTGCATTGCCATCTGCCGATGGCGGGTGTCGCCGGTCGAGTGGCCGGCCGGATGAGCGGGATTCCGGTCGTCTATACAGAGCATAACCGCATGGAGCGCTACCACCCGATCACCCGGCGTCTCAATGTGGTCACCTGGCGGTGGCAGGATCGAGTGATCGCGGTCTCTGCAGAGGTGGCTAAGTCCATTCAGGTTCACGCCGACAGTGTCGTCCGGACCGACGTCGTTCTCAACGGCGTAGACACGGATCGATTCGACCGCGCCCGGGTCGATGGTCCAGCCATGCGCCGAAGACTGGGGATCCCCATCGAGGTGCCCGTGATTGGAACGGTGGCCGTCTTTCGGGCTCAGAAAGCGCTCGAAGACTGGCTGCGTGCCGCACGCATCCTGCTCGATTCCCGTCCTGACCTGCACTTTCTGCTGGTGGGGGACGGGCCTTTGCGAGACGAAATTGTCGCTCAGGCTCGTGGGCTCGATCTGGAGGACGTGGTCCATTTCCCCGGTCTCCAGGAAGATGTCCGACCCTACCTGGCGGCCATGGATCTCTTCATGGTGTCATCGGTCTTCGAGGGGCTCCCCGTCGCCCTGCTCGAGGCGATGGCCATGCGCTGCAGAGTCGTGGCAACGGCGGTCGGTGGGGTACCTGAAGTCATCCGGGACGGAGAGAACGGGTTCCTCGTAGCGCCGCGTCAGCCAGGAGCCCTCGCCCGTTGCGCCTCACAGCTCTTGACAGATTCGGAAACGGTCCGCGCTTTCGGCGAACAGGGTCGTCGAACCGTGGAGGACCGGTTCAGCCTGCGGCGGATGATGCATGATCTCGAAGCAACCTACGTCGATGTCCTCGAACAGAGGCGATCCGCGGTTGACGGTGGATGAGGTTGTCATTCGTCGGGCCGACGCGGCGGACATCGAGCCGATTCTGGAGCTGGTCCGCCTCAGTCTGGGAGAGGGACGTATTCCTCGTAGCTTGGACTACTGGGCGTGGAAGCATGAGCACAACCCATTCGGTCGTTCTCCAATCTTGATCGCCGAGGCGGACCGAGAGATCATCGGGTTGCGGGCGTTCATGCGATGGAACTGGTCCAGCCATGGTAAAGAAATCCGAGCGGTACGAGCCGTGGACACGGCGACTCATCCAGGATGGCGCGGGCGGGGCATCTTTTCCCGTTTGACGCAAGCGCTGGTGCAGGAGATGCGGGAAGAGGGCATCGAGTTGGTCTTCAATACTCCCAATGCGTTCAGCCGTCCAGGATACCTGAAGATGGGTTGGTCCAGCCTGGGACGCGTCTCGCTCTGGATTCGACCCCGCCGCGTCCTGCGCATGGCTCGGTCGCTGATCGAGCGCCGGCCCCAGGGTGAAGATCGGCTCGAACAGGGCACCGAGCGGCCGGCGGACGGAGCGGTTGGACTTCG
Source organism: Gemmatimonadota bacterium (assembly GCA_050732935.1). Taxonomy (GTDB): domain Bacteria; phylum Gemmatimonadota; class Gemmatimonadetes; order JACCXV01; family JAHWKZ01; genus DASRVA01. The sequence goes on along the minus strand of JBOHRW010000238.1, from coordinate 13,580 downwards.
GCCGTTGTCGGAATTCATCGGGTGGAGCGAGCGGGACTTCCTGGACCGATTGCCCCGAACCGGCGGCAGGCTGTCGACGCCGCTGACGCCCGAGTATCTCCGATGGCGATACGTGGAAATTCCCGCGCTCGAATACTGGGCGGCCTGGTCGCGGAAAGCGGGTCGCCGGGCCGCGATCGTAGGCCGGGTGCGGTCCCACAAGGGGTTGCGCGAGCTCAGGCTATGCGAACTCATGGTCCAAGACACTCGAGGATCGATTGGGCAGGCCGCGGGGTTGGTTCGTGACATGGTTCGCGAAATGCGCACTGACTACGCCGCGGGGATGGCCGCTCCCGGAACGCCGGAGCGGCAAGCGCTCCTTCGGGCCGGGTTCGTGCCGGCCCCTAGGCTCGGCCCGGTCTTGACGGTGCGCCCCTTGTCAGACGACAGAGAAAGGTGCGATCCCCTTGTGCGATCGAGTTGGCGTCTATCGATCGGCGACCTCGAACTGTTCTAGAGGATTGAGCAATGCCTGAGGGGTTGGGAATCGTGGCGGTGGCGGTCGTGGTGCTGCTAGCGACGGTTTGCGTGCTTGGGAGCCGGCTGCCTGATCCGGTGAAGGCGCTGATCTGCGTAGGGCTGTGGTTACGGGTTCTCGGCGCGGCGGCGAAATACAAAGTCTACCTCGAGTTCTATGGGGGTTTTGCTGATTCGGGGGTCTATTACCGCATGGGCCTGCAGTATGCGGAGGCTTTTCGGCAATTGGACTTCTCGTCTCTGTTCGACGCTTCCGGCTGGCACGGCGGATCGTGGGTGGGGACCCAGTCGATATATTTCCTTTCGGGCGGGGTGATGACCTTCCTCGGTACTTCGATGGTTGCCGAATACATCGTGTTCTCCCTCTTCGCCTTCGTGGGAATCATGGGTTTCGCCATCGCTTTCCGCTCGGCATATCCGGGCGTCCCATGGACTCGTTATCTGCGCTGGATCCTGCTCTTTCCGTCGATCTGGTTCTGGACAGCGACCGTGGGAAAGGAGGCGGTGCTGATGATGGGGCTCGGCATAGCCGTGAGGGGCTTCATCGGACGCCGCGGACGTGTCAACTGGGCGCTGCTGGTCATCGGAACATTTTTCGTGTACGCGGTCCGAGTCCAGGTGGCCGGGATTCTTCTGGGGTCGATGGTCGCGGCCCAGTGGCTCAGCCGCGGGGGGCGCTGGACGGTCGGCAGAATCGTCCAGGGAGCCGTCCTTCTCGTCGTTGGCCTGGCAGGAGTGAGCCTTTCCATGCAAAGCGTCGGCATCGAGGAGTTCGGCGTGGAGGGAGTTCAAGAATATGTGGAGACCGATCCATCGAGAACGACAGCCGGGGGGACAAACGTCGACGCCGTCAGCCCCAGCTTGACAGGTATTCCGATGGCCGCGTTCAACATTCTGTTTCGACCGCTGCCCTGGGAGGCCACGAATGTGATGGTACTTCTCGCCAGTCTGGAGATTTTCGCCTTCTGGGCGATAGCCCTGGGGCGTGGCAAGAACCTCTTGCGGGCACTGCGGCATTGGCGCTCGGATCGTTTTCTCGCGCTTGCGATCATCTTCACCCTGGTCTACGCCGTCGGTCTCGGAATGATGGTCATCAATCTCGGAATCATCGCCCGCCAGCGAGTCCTCGTGTTCCCCTTCCTGTTCATTCTCCTGGAGGCTTGGCCAAAGCCCATGGCGAGGCGTAGGCGTCGCCCCCAGCATGTCGGGCGCCGTGTCCCCGCGAGGAGGAGGTCGCCCACCTACGCGCATGGGAACGCGCGCCAGGCAGCGCCCTCGACGCTCGGATGGAGAGGGACAGGCTGATGGCTCGCGAGAGCATTCCCATCAAGCTGGCACGCCGGACCTTCAGGGGGGCCTGCCGGAAGGCGATCAGCAGGATACTGCCGGCGGTTCGAATGCACCTCCAGGCCGCCCACATTCGTGGACGCCTCCATGCCCGGATCGGAAGGGTGCCGGACCATGTACTCGAGAACATGAGATCGGCGCTTGGAGAAACCCACACCGCTCGGGAAATAGACGACCTTGCTCGTCGGTATATCGAATATTCCAAACAGGCGTACCTCGCGAGGATCCTGCCCTATTTGAGGGACTTCGACAACGCTGAATTGTGGCCTGTCCAAGGCCTCGAACATCTGGACAAGGCCCTGGGGGAGGAACGTGGCGTGGTCCTGTTGACGGGCCACTATGGCTACGGTCGGCTCATTGCCCCCATTCTGCGAGTGCACGGTTACGAGGTCCTGCAGCTCGCCAGGCCCAAGCCCAATCTCAAGGATCTGGGTACCGGGCGATCGAAGTCTCAGGCCCTGGGGCTTGCGCGGACTCTGATTGGCAGCCTTGGTACCCATGACATACCTGCGGACCTCGACGTCAGGCCGATCATCCAGGCTCTCGCCGACAAGCGGATCCTCCTGGCCCTGGGTGACGGCAAGAGGGCACACGCGTTTCTCCGGCTGTCCCTTCTGGGTCGGCCCTATCCGTTTCCGACGGGCATCATGAAGATCGCGATGATGACATCCGCGGCTGTCTTGCCGGTGTTCGCCCTCGATGGTGACCGACGGAATCCGATCCGCCTGGAGATCCACCCGGCCTTGTCGAGCGGCCCGGCGGCGGACGTTGCCACAAGCCTGCAGGAGTTCGCCCAAGTCTTTGATAGACAATTGAGAAACCGTCCAGACCTCTACAATCGCTGGAAGCACAGGAAGTGGTTCGAGACGGCGTTGAAGCGAGCCGAAGCCCGAGCCGGGAACGAGCAACACCTGGGAGCGCGAGGATGAAGGGGCGGTCGCTCCCGGGCGCCCTCGTCATTTCCCTGGACTTCGAACTGCACTGGGGCGTGCGCGATCGAGTTGCGACCTCGGATCCATACGTCCGGAATCTCCTGGGAGGAAGGGAAGCGATACCCAGGCTGCTCGACACCTTCGATACGTTCGATATCGCGGCTACCTGGGCGACGGTGGGATTCCTGTTCGCGAGCTCCCGGCGAGAGCTGGAGGATGCCAGCCCGACCGTCCGGCCGTCCTACGTCGAGACGGATCTTTCACCCTACGGTGAGCAAATAGGTGATAGCGAGGCCGACGATCCACTCCACTTCGCGCCCAGCTTGATCGAGCTCATCGGGAGAACGTCGCGACAGGAAATCGCCACGCACACCTTCTCCCATTTCTACTGTGGCGAGAAGGGCCAGGACAAGGAAGCGTTTCGAGCCGACATCGAAGCCGCTCGGGCGATTGCCGCGAGAAAGGGAATCCGACTTCAGTCCATCGTGTTTCCGCGCAACCAGCACAACCCGCGTTATGACGAGATTCTTCTCGCCAACGGGATCACGGCCTATCGCGGAACCCCCGACGCCTGGGCATGGCGATTCGACAATGGCCGTCAGAGTCGAGCCGTGGGGAAGCGGGCCGGCCGGGCGCTGGACACCTACGTGAACCTTTTCGGGCATGGTACGACCTCGTGGGCGCGAGTACTCCAGCCAAGCGGGTTATCGAATATCCGCGCCAGTCGCCTGCTGGCTCCGCATCGGCCTGGAGCGAGCCGACTCGAGTCCTTGAGGTTGCAAAGGATCTGTGAGGGCATCCACTCGGCGGCTCGAGCCGGAGAGATATTTCACTTGTGGTGGCACCCTCACAATTTTGGTTCCTTTCTCCACGACAACCTCGTCTTTCTTCGGAAGCTGCTGGCGGAGTTCGTGAGAGCCAGAGAGCGCTACGGCATGCTCTCCGTGACGATGACGGAGGTCGACGACCTGGTCCGGCTGGAGCTTGGTGAATCGTTGCCCTCTCGGAGCGAGGGCAATCCTGGAGAGAGTATCAAGTCCCATTCGTTAGGTTCGAGTCATGGATAATCGCGTCATGAGTCGGTAGCCCGGGGCGATTCATCGCGCTCGAGGTGGCGGTGGGGGTGTCGGAGGTCAACTCGGGATCCTGGCGTCCACGCTGAAGAAGGTCCTTTGTCGAACGGGGATAAGCGAGGAGGGTGCGGCGACGATGACGAGGTTCCGTGGGACGGTCGACTAGGTCGTTTCTCGTCTGGGGAAGCGGTGGCCACGGACGGGTTGTGGCGGACCTGGTTCGCGCTACCGGCCATCGGGTCCTGAGTTATGTGGACAGCGATCCGGCGAAGCTGGGCCAGAAGGTCGAACCTTCGGGCGAAACGGTTTCGCACCTGCAGGACGAGCTCATCAGGGCGATTCAGGAAGACGGATGCTACCCGCCGGGGGTGGACGCATCGGCGCTGGGGCTCGGCGACAATCAGCTCCGGCTGCGTTGCCTCCGAAGTCTTGCAGGTCTCGTGGCTCCTCCGCTGGTGCATCCTTCGGCGACGGTCAGTCCCACGGCCCGGCTGGGCCGTGGGAGCGTCATCTTCCCGCAAGCCGTGGTGAATGCGGGGGCTCGGATCGACGAAGCGGTGATCGTCAACTCCGGAGCGATCATCGAGCACGACTGCGTTCTCCATTCCGGCGTCCATGTCTCTCCAGGCGCCACGCTGTGCGGAGGGGTCCGGGTCGGCGAAGGGAGCTGGATCGGAGCGGGCGCCACGGTCATCCAGGACCTAACGATTGGCCGGGATGCGATCGTCGGCGCGGGCTCCACCGTCATTCGGGATGTCAGCGACGACCTCACCGTGGTCGGCAGGCCCGCACGGGCCATCCACTCATGAAGGGAGGATGAGTGACAACGGAGCGTGACAATCCGAAGGTCTATCTATCCACTCCCCACTTGGGCACACAGGAGGAGGAATACGTCAGGGATGCCTTCCGGTCGAACTGGATCGCGCCGCTCGGCCCGCACGTGGACGCTTTCGAGAGTGAATTCTGCGAGCTGGTCGGCGCTCCCCACGCCGTGGCCCTGAGCTCGGGAACCGCCGCACTTCACCTCGGGCTTCAGCTCGTCGGAGTGAGATCGGGCGACGAGGTCTTGGTCTCTACACTCACCTTCGCGGCAACCGTGAATCCGATCGTCTATCTGGGGGGGCGCCCCGTGTTCATCGACAGCGAGCGTGTGTCCTGGAACATGGATCCTACGCTCATCGAAAAGGCGCTGAAGACGCGGGCACGCTCCGGTCGCTTGCCGAAGGCGCTGGTGGTGGTCCATCTCTACGGCCAGACCGCCGATATGGTGCCCATCATGGAGCTCGGCGACCGGTACGGTATCCCGGTCGTAGAGGATGCGGCTGAGGCGCTGGGGGCCAGGCATGGTGAGCGGATGCCCGGCACCCTCGGCAGGGTCGGCATCTATTCCTTCAACGGCAACAAGATCATCACGACTTCGGGCGGCGGCATGTTGGTCTCGGGCGATCGAAACCTGGTGGAGCACGCCCGCAAGCTCGCCACGCAGGCGCGCGAGCCGTTCGTCCACTACGAGCATACGGAAATCGGCTACAACTATCGCCTGAGCAACGTGCTGGCGGCGATCGGGCGTGGTCAGCTCCGAGTGCTGGAGGAACGCGTTCGGTCACGGCGCGCCAAGTTCGACTTCTATCGCAGTGCCCTCGCCGATCTACCCGGCCTCGAGTTCATGCCCGAAGCGTCCTGGGGCCGGCACTCGCGTTGGCTCACGACCCTCACGATCGATCCCTGGCGATTCGGCGCCGACCGTGAGCAGGTTCGGCTGGCCTTGGAGGCCGAGAACATCGAAGCCCGCCCGCTCTGGAAGCCCATGCATCAGCAGCCGGTCTTCACCGGCTACGAGAGTGTCGGTGGAGCGGTGGCGGACGACCTCTTCGAGGAGGGTCTTTGTCTTCCGTCCGGTTCGAACCTCACCACCGAGGAGCTGGAGCGAACGGTGGCGGTTGTGCGCGAGGTCGCCTCCAGAGGAGGGCACGCGGTTGCGGGGCAACTTCGCCACGCCAGCGCACCTCTGGCAGCGACGCAAGACCCTGCGGAGCCCGTCACGACGACGAGGCTGACGTTGGGACAAAATGGACCGGTTGGAGCGAAGGTCCGGGTTCGCACCGCTGCAGGCCGACCCGCAGCGGAACCGGAACCGCGAACTGGAGGGGGGAGGCTCGGTGATATGAAAATCGCCGTCATCGGGGCGGGAAAGCTGGGGGAGACGCTCATCCGGGCGCTCCTGGACACGAAGGCAGCCGAGCCGGATCAGATCATCGCGACGACCGGGCACAGCGAGACGATCGCTCAAAAGGCCCAGCAGTACGGCATCCTTGGCACCACCAACAACGCCGAGGCCGCCGGCCAGGCCGATGTCGTGATTCTCTCGGTGAAGCCGCAGGTGATGGGGGAGGTGCTGGACTCGATCCATGGGGTTGTCGGGAAGGGCCAGCTGATCGTCTCGACCGCGGCCGGCGTGACGGTCGGGTCGCTCGAGCGGGGACTGCCTCCCGGGGTGCCGGTCGTCCGCACGATGCCCAATACGCCCTGTCTCGTGCGGGAGGGGATGATCGCCATCAGCGGGGGAACCGCGGCGGCTCAGGAGCATCTGACGCTGACGGCGGATCTCTTCTCCGCCTTCGGCCGGGTCATGGTCGTGGACGAGCGGCACATGGACGCCGTGACAGGTCTCTCCGCGAGTGGGCCGGCCTTCATGTACGTCATTCTGGAGTCGCTGGCCGAGGGGGGTGTGGCCGTGGGTCTGCCGCGGGGGGTGGCCACCGAGCTGGCGGCCCAGACGATGCTCGGCGCCGCACGCATGGTCTTGGAGACCCGCGAGCACCCGGCGAAGCTCAAGGATGTGGTCACGACTCCGGCGGGCTGCACCATCGATGGCCTCCTCGAGCTTGAATCGGGAGGTCTCCGGGTCACTCTGATCAAGACGGTCGTTCGCGCGACACGGCGCGCCGGCGAACTCGTGAAAGGTTGACATGCAGGCGTCTCGATTCACATCGCCCATCACACGAGATCCGAGAGGAGCGAGGGTATGACCGGATTCCGACCGTCCCCATCCTCACAGCGCCGGAAGGTCCCAGAAACCGACCATGGCCGGTTTCTGGGAGGAATCATCTACCAGCATCCCATGGCCTTCTGGGTGGGGACGGTGGCGGTCACCGTCGGAGTCCTTCTCCACCTGCCGGACTACCTCGCTTCCGCCACCATGAGCTATCGAATGACGGGGATGGGGATGAGCACCATGATGAATGTCGGCATGGGGCTGATCCTGGTCGGTCTTGCTCTCGCCGCGTATGGTCTTATCCCATGGCGTACCGGCGACAGCCGCCCGTCGGAGCAACGACTCGCGAACTTCCACCTGCACGCGATGGACACGGCCCGGCTCTCGCCTGCCCATTGGGGTCTTCTGTTCGTGCTCGGCGTGGCGCTCATCGTGGACGTCATGAAGCCGGCCACGCTGGGATTCGTGGTGCCGGGCATGAAGTCCGAATACCACCTCACGACGAAAATGGTCGTGGCGGTGCCGATCGCCGGTCTGCTGGGGACGACGATCGGCTCGTTTCTGTGGGGGATCGTGTCGGACCGGATCGGACGGCGGGCGGCGATCCTCCTCGCCTCGATCATGTTCGTGGGGACGTCGATCTGTGGCTTCATGCCGTCCTACGCATGGAATCTTCTCATGTGCTTCGTGATGGGACTTGCCGCGGGAGGTATGCTGCCGATTGTCTATGCGCTGATGGCCGAGTCGATCCCGGCCCGGAAGCGGGGGTGGCTGGTCGTTCTCCACGCGGGCATGGGAACGGTCGGGGGCTATCTGGCGGCCAGTGGACTGACGGCCCTGCTCGAGCCGCACTTCACCTGGCGCATCCTGTGGTTCGCCGGCCTCCCTACCGGTCTCCTCCTCCTCGTTCTGAACCGCTGGATCCCGGAGTCGCCCCGGTTCCTGCTCGAGCACGGACGGGTCGAGGAGGCCGAGGCCGTCATGTCTCGCTATGGTGTGGTGTTGGAGAAGCGCCCAGAAGTTGTGGGCGGTTTACCGATCGGGTCGCGATCGTCGGGACCTGCCCCGGCGAAGAAGACGGGAGTGTTCCAGCTCTTCCGGGCGCCTTACGTAGGGCAGACGATTACGGTGGTGAGCTACGGGCTGGCCTGGGGACTGGTGAACTGGGGTTTCATAACCTTCATCCCCGTCATCCTCCAGGACCGGGGCGTCGACGTGGGAACGGCCAGCCGTTTGTTGTTCATGTCTGCCTTCCTCGCCATCCCCGGAACGGTTCTGGTGGCCTATCTCTACGGCCTGTGGAGCAGCAAGAAGAGCATGATCCTGTTCGCGCTCGTGACCGCAGCGGCCCTGGCTGGCTTTGCCGTCGTGAACCCGGGGGCGTCGGGTGAAGAGGGGCGTTGGTTGACACCTCTCATGGTGTTGCTCCTGGTGGGGAGTGGGGGGGTGATCGCCATGCTTTCCCCCTACACCGCGGAGGTCTATCCCACGGCGGTGCGCGGGACGGGGAGCGGCCTGGCCGCGGGCAGTAGCAAGTTCGGTGGCATCTTCGGACCAACGATAACGGCCGCCGTTATCGTTGCTGCACCCGGCTTCACGACGCTGGCGGCGGTGATGATCATGCCCCTGCTCGTGTCGTCGGGGTTGCTGGCCTTTATCGGGAAGGAAACGAAGGACCGCGCCCTGGAAGAGGTCAGCGTCTCGGATCCGCAACCGGTCGAGGAACTGCCTTCCTAGAGAGTTCTTTTCGATGTCAAACTCCGATCACCACTCGCCGAACTGTGGGCTCGCTATCCAGCCCGAGCCGCTCCAGGACGGCCCTGGGCCCCTCGCTGCGGTTGGCCAGGACGGCCTGGGACAGGAACAGCTTCTGCTCTACGGGACCCGCATTCCTCACGGACTCGAGCGCTTTCTCGAGGGCCTCCTCGAGACCGGGAGAGTCCGACGGCATGGCGAGCATTCGGAACAGCTCGAGCCGGTCGCCGTACATCTTGCAGTACGTGTCCCGGTAGGTTTCGCTCCGCTCGGGCCTGCGGAGGGAACGGCTGATGGCCCAGGCCGATAGGAATCCCGCCCACATGCCGAACGGAACCCCCGCCGAGTTGATCGGGTCGACGAAGGCGGCCGCGTCGCCGGCCAGATAGCAGCGCCCTACCGCCAGGCGGGTCGGCAGGTAAGCGTAGTCCCGAATCCCGAACAGGGGGCCCACGAACCGGGCATCCTCGAGGAGCCGGCCCGTGACCGGGCTATCGGCCACGAAGTCCTGGAAGCGCTGCTCCTTGGAGCCCGACCTTTCCTTGAACTCCTTGAGCCGCTCGCGGGTGAGGATCAAGCCGACGCTCACGGTCTCCCGCATCGTGATATGCCAGGTCCACCCCCAGTCTCCCAGGGTCGCCTGCACCGTCACCGGCGGCTCCTCGAAACGGTCCTCGAACGGTCGGGGTTCGCCATTGCTGTCGAGATACTGGCCGCCCGTATAGTAGCCCCACAGGGAGGTGAAACGGAAATCGGGGTCGAATTCGCGGAACCCGAACTGGCGCGCCAGGAGCGCGGCCTGCCCGCTGGCGTCGACGACGAAGTGGGTCCGGATGGTGCCTTGCTCGTCGGTCGCGGTCCGGTAGTCCACGATCGCGATATCACCTTCCGGATCGATCCGCGTGGCGATCGTCTCCTCGAATACCTGTACGCCGCTTCGCCGGGAAACCCCGAGAAGGATGTCATCGAACCGATCTCTCTCCACGTGGAGGGCCGATCGAGTGAGTCCGAAGTCGCTGAATCGAACATGCCACGTCTCCTCGCCCCAGAAACCGATTCCACCGACCTTGCGCAGGAAGCCTTCCTCCTCGATGGCTTCGGTGGCGCCGATGATGTCGGTGAACTTCCAGAAGTGCGGGATCAGGCTCTCTCCCACGTTGGGCCTCGGGAATTTGGCCTTCTCGAGCAGCACGACGTCGAAGCCTTCTTGGGCGAGCTTGGAGGCCGCCGTGGTTCCGGCGGGACCCCCTCCGATGACGACCACGTCGCAATGGGACGGGATTCGGGACACGTGGAACTCCCTTCTGCAGTGGTGCTGCTTCCCCCGGTGGCCGCACCGGTCAGTGGCAGGCCTGGAACCTAGAGTTCGTATTGTATCAGAAATCGATCGTACCGACAACTTCCGGGGTGAGATTTTCTGCTTGTCGCCACCTGAGAATGTGAGCATTGGCAGTGAAATCGTGCACAGTCAGCGAAATCCGGGACACATGAAAATCGCTTCGGCCCGGGGCCGGTGGCTCGCCTCACACCGTCGACCGGGCCGTGAGCACGGCTCCCAGGAGCCGGGCGCCCGAACGCACCAACCGATCCGCAACGCCCAGGTTGTCGAGGTTGTTCAGGGATCCCGGACTCACGGCCAGGAGCACCCCATCGGAGGCGTGGGCAATCCACACCGCGATGTCGATGGTCGTTGCCGCTGGGGCGTCGATGACGATGAGCTCGTAGTCTCCCACGGCCTGTCCCATCGACGTGGAAAGGGCTGGATCCTCGAGCGCCGGCTCCGATTCCGGGCGGCGGTTCACCTGGAATTGAACGGCGAGGTGTCCGCGGCCCGCCACGGTGAGCCCCACCACGACATCCCGAGGGGCAGCCTGACCCCACAGAAGCTGGAGGAGCCGATCTTCGGTAAGACCCAGGTAGCGGGAGAGCCCAGCCCCGGGACTATCTGCATCCACCAGGAGCGTCCGCGCGCCCGAGGCGGCAGAGGCGAGCGCGAGATTGCAAGCCAGCGAGGTTCGGCTTCTCTCGTGAGCGGCGCTCGTGACCGCCAGGATACGCAAAGGCTCTGCCCCCGTTCCATCCTTCTCGGCTCGCACCGCCGCGAGCAGCCGGTCGAGCTCGCGCCGGAAGGCCGTGACCTCGGTCGATCCCGGGTCATGGGGTGACGCGAGAATCTCCCCGCTGGCCAGGAGTTTCACGACGAAGGGGGGACCCGGATTCGAGAGCGCGGGCAGCGAGCCGAGGACGCGGGGAACGAAGAGAACCGTGGCCAGCTTCAGGGGTTCGGTCTCCGGGGGGGGGTCTTCGAGCTGGCGCCGCGTCAGGGCGACTCCGATCACGAGTCCGAGGAGAGCGCCACCGAGTACGAATGGCACCCGGCTTCGTGAGGACGGAACGGAAGGCAGGGTCGGCGAAGAGACGACGACCACGCGGGGAGGAATCACGTCAGACGGTGCCTCGGCAAGCTGATCCATCTGCCCGGCGAGCGTTCGCTTTCTCGCTTCGAGGCGCTCGATCTCCTGCTCGAATCGCGCGGCCTGGGCCGGGTCGGAGGGGCTCACCCGACTCGCGGTACGGCTCGTGGCTTCCTCATCCAGGGCCCCGATCCGGGAACGCAGCGAGCTCTGGCGAGAGACGAGGTTGTTCCGGAGCTCCTCGCGCACCCGATCGATCTCCCAATCGACAGCCTGGACATCGGGGTTCACTTCGCTCCTCGTGGCGGTCAGATCCGCCCGGCGCTCCTCCAGCTCGACGAGTCGACTTACCCCCGCGGCAACCGGTCCGTCGCGCAGATCGGCCGGATAAACGGAAAGGTCCATGTATGCGCGGTCGCCCTCCCGGCGCCGGTCGAGGCTCGAGACGAGATCGCGGAGGACCTCCGCCTGGGCTTGCAAAGCGTCCCGTTGGATGGCGGCGGATCGGGCCGCTGCCTCCGCCTCCACCCTTGGCGCGCTTCGTTGTACGCTCTCGAGCCTTGCACGCGTGGCCACGAGAAGGGAATCGACTGAGGCGATCTCGCGAGTGAGGTTCTCCTTGGGGTTCAGGGAGGCGGCGGCATGTGCCCTGGCAAGCGCCTCGCGGTATCGTTTCAAGGCCGCCGCGCACCGGGCGTGTGCCTCGACGGCGGTGGACCCTTCGCATTCGACCGCGAGGAGGCTCTCATCACGGTCAGTCAGCCGGGCAGTGACCTCCACGGATTCGCCGGCAAGCCCCGCCACATCCGGGCCTTCGACCCGGAAGGTGGCCTTCGAGACATACCGATCCGGGAGCCATGTCTGAATGGTGGGAGCGGCGAGATAGGCTGCCACCGAAAGCGCGACGACGATCAGGGGGATCGCGAACGAGCGATGGCGAAGGGCCCGCACGATCAGATGAGCGGTGTCCCTCCGTGCAGGTCTGATCCTGGAGTCGGGCCGGAGTGGGCCGGCGGTCGCCGCTTCGAAGGGTGGACGGTGTGGGGACGGTCGATTCCTCGCCAGCATGGACTCTTAAGGATACCGTGCCGGAGCCCGCGTGGCACGAGAGAGATCGATCCTGGGCCCTGGGAATCATGTCCTGGCGATCCGGCCAGCAGCTCGAAACAGCGCTTCGAGGGACGGTAACTTCCACGATGACGGAAGGCGCTTTCACTTATCTTGACAGAGTGCGCCGGGAAGGGTTATAACCCATCCACACGGATTTCAGGCGACGAGGACGATTCGGGCCGCTACGGGTCCGTCTGGGACTCAGAGAGCGGAGCTCTGTGAGTTCGTCAGCCCCACGATCTCCTTCCCGCGCCTCAGAAGGTCCCGCTTCCGTGACCGAGGAAGCGACCACTCATGCGATCAATGAGCGGGATGACCCGCTCGTTTCCATAGACGGACGACCCCTTACCCGATCCCGGGAGGAGGAGCCATGAAGGTTGCTGCTCTCCAATGGGCCCCGCTTCTCGTCCTGCTCGTTGCGTGCGACAGCCTCAGCCGCGAGGGACGCGGCGAAAGAGATCCCACCGGACCCCCTGAGTTTCTTCAGATCGGCGGTCTCTACCGGGTCACGCAGACCAACGATGTCCCGAACTGTTCCGCCCCGTTGCCACCACCGCCGCTTCCGGACGAGGATCCGAACGATTTCGTCGAGGTCGGACCTTTCACGATCGAGGCCAGGGTCGAGATCCGGCAGGACGGGCCACGAATCGATTGGATCGTCCTGGAGGTCGATGGTCGGCCCGCCTCCGAGGTTGCCCTGCTGGGGGCACCCCTGTTCGGCAGGTTGGATGAAGAGGACAACCTGACGTTCACGGATCAGAGCGAGTTCCGGGAGGCGACTCGAGAGGACAGTCTCAACTACCACGTCACCTGGGCGCTCGATGCAACCTCGCACTTCACCGACCGCGGAGGAGTGCTGGAATTCGAGGGTACGGGTGTGTCGACGTACACCTTTCGTACAAGCCCCTCGGGCCCGGTGTCTACGACCTGCACGGTGTCCACGACGAGTTCGGGAATGAGGGCGCAGGGACCCATGACTGAATAACTGCGGGGGAGGAAAATGACAGTTCCCGTAACACAGCCAGATTTCGAGGTCGGAATCATCGGAGGTGGACCCGCGGGGTCCAGCATGGCGGCTTATCTGGCGCGGGCCGGCGTGCCGTGTGTCGTGTTCGAGAAGCAGAACTTTCCCCGGCCGCACGTGGGCGAGTCGTTGGTGCCTTCCTCGACGCGTGTCTTCAAAGAGCTGGACTTTCTGCGGGTGATGGAATCATCCGGCTTCCCGCGGAAGTACGGGGCCGCCTGGACAGCGGAGAACGCGAATCGGGTTTACGATCATGATTGGGAGGGCATGGCACCCGACTGCGAGGTGGACGTCGAGTTCGCGGAACGGGACCAGCCGGGGGTCGGCCAGCCGTACACGTATCATGTGGACCGTGGCAGGTTCGACAACCTTCTCCTCCATCATGCACATCAAGCGGGTGCAAAGGTATACGAG
>JBOHRW010000237.1:0-11716 GCA_050732935.1 Gemmatimonadota bacterium | reverse complement strand
CATCCTGTACGGCGCAGCCGAGTTTAGCCGCGACGCCGATCTCGCCGTCTTCGCCTCTCGCGACAACCTCGAGAACCTGAACGCAGTACTGGCCGATCTGGCCGCGGAGGTCGTTGCGGTGCCGCCCTTCGAGATCGAGTACCTCGAGCGCGGCCACGCCGTCCACTTTCGGTGTCGGCATCCAGATCTTCGCGGCGCTCGCTTGGACATCATGACGAAGATGCGCGGGGTCGACGCCTTCCCCGAGCTGTGGGAGCGACGCACGACCTTCCCCCTTCCCGAGGGGCTCGAGGTCGAGACCATGTCCCTTCCCGATCTGGTCGCGTCGAAAAAGACCCAGCGCGACAAGGACTGGCCGATGATCCGGCGCCTGGTGGAGGCGAACTACGAACAGTTCTTCGCCAACCCCAGCGAGGAGCGGATCCGGTTCTGGCTGCGGGAGCTCAGGACGCCCGAACTGCTGGTGGAGTGCGCCCCGCGGTTTCCCGAAGCGGCGGGCGGGATGACCGGGGAGCGCCCGGCGGTCGCGGCGGCGCTTTCGGGAGACGAGACGGGGGTCGCCGTCCGTCTCGACGAGGAGCGGGAGCGCGAGATGGAGCTGGACCGGGCGTACTGGGCTCCTCTCAGGGCCGAGCTCGAGGCGCTGAGGCGGCGCAAGAGAAAGTCCCGGTAGCCTTCCAGATCGACATCCTCGAGCGCTGAAATCCCCTCACTCCTGAACCTGCCCCTCGCGGATCATCTCCGCGACCGTCTCGATTTCGCTCCAGCCCGGCCGGTCATCGGCGCGCGCCGGCACGCGCTCGCGGATCCGCGCGTGAAGCGCCTCCAGCGGAGGACTCGTCTTCAGCGGCCGGCGTAGGTCGATTCCCCGCGCCGCGGCGAGCAGCTCGATGGCGACGACCCGCTCGGCGTTGGCCACCACCTGCTCGGCCTTCCGGGCCGCCCACACGCCCATCGAGACGTGGTCCTCCTTGTTGGCGCTGGTCGGGATCGAGTCGACGCTGGCCGGGTGGGCCAGACCCTTGCACTCGCTGACCAGCGCGGCCGCCGTCACCTGCTGCATCATGAAACCGCTCTGGATGCCGGGCTCGTCGGCCAGGAAGGCCGGCAGGCCGCTGGTCGCCGGGTCCACGATGGCCGCCACCCGCCGCTCGCTGATCGAGGCCAGGTCGGTCACGGCGATGGCGAGGAAGTCGAGCGCCGCGGCGACGGGCGCCCCGTGGAAGTTGCCGCCCGATAGAACCGCGCCGTCCGGTTCATCCGCATCCGCCGCGAACACGAGCGGGTTGTCGGTGGCCGCGTTCACCTCGATCTCGAGCACCGTCCGGACATGGGCGAGGGTGTCCCGGACGGTCCCGTGGACCTGCGGCATGCAGCGAAAGGAATAGGCGTCCTGCACACGGTCGCAGTCGATGTGGCTCTGGCCCAGCTCGCTCCGCTCCCCGAGGAGATCCCGGAGGCGTGCGGCCGACGCGAGCTGCCCGGGATGGGGCCGCGCCTCGTGGATCTCGGCCCGGAAGGCGGTGCGGGTGCCGAGGGTGGCCTCCAGTGACAGCGCCCCGGCCGCATCCACGGCTTCCGCGAGGCGCTCGGCCCTGAGGTGCGTCAGAACGCCGAGCGCGGTCATGATCTGGGTCCCGTTGACGAGGCTGAGGCCTTCCTTGGCCTGGAGCTCGAGGGGGGCGAGACCGGCCGCCTCCAGGACTTCCGCGGCCGGGCGCCAGGCCGCGTCGGACGCGCCGGTCCCGTCCCGAGCGGCGCCCATCCGCGCCTCTCCCTCCCCGATCAGGACCAGGGCCAGATGAGCCAGCGGGGCCAGGTCGCCGCTCGCCCCCACCGATCCCTGGGCGGGGATCCGCGGCCAGACGCCGGCGTCGAGCAGCTCCAGGAGCCGCTCGCACACCACCGAACGGACGCCGCCGTGGCCTCCCGCCAAGGTGTTGGCGCGGAGGAGCGTGATCGCCCGCGCCACCGGCTCGTCGAAGGCTACCCCCACGCCGACCGCGTGACTCCGGACGAGGTTGAGCTGGAGCTCGCGGATCCGGTCTCTGGGGATGAGGGTGTCGGCCAGGCGGCCGAAGCCGGTCGTCACGCCGTAGACGACCTCGCCCCGCTCGACGGCCGCCTCCACCACCCTGCGCGAGGCTTCCATTCGAGACCGGGCCTCCGGCGCGAGACCCACGGCGGCCCCGCGCGCCACGCGCTCGACGTCGTCGAGGGACAGAGTCCGGCCATCGATCAGGATGTTTTCCGTCACGGGATCGCGAATCTAAGGCGTCACGGCGGGATCGTCGGCGGCCGGTTTTGACTTGTTTGGTAGTTTACAGCCTCTGGTCCGCATTCCCCCTAGTTTCCTTCACTTAAGCTTCGCAGATATTCTACCAATGACAGCCCGAACCGGCCCCTCGGGGGCGGTCCCAATCATCAGCAACCAGATCTCAAGAAGAAGCGACATGGATCCGAATCAGGCCATCGCCCTCGTCGAGCGCTGTCCGCCGCTGGCCCCTCTGTCGCGGGCATCCAAGCTCCGGCTGGCCGAGATCAGCCGCGAGGTCCGCTTCGAGACGGACGAACGTATCTTTTCCATCGCCAAACCGGGTCGCCGGATCCTGATCCTCCTGGAGGGTCGCGCCAAGCTGGTCGGCGTCACCGAGCAGGGGGTTGAACGGATCCTCTATGTGTATCAGCCCTGCGAGATCATCGGCTCCCGGATTCTGCTGGAGGGGAGCGTCGAATCTCCGTTCGAGGTGATCGCGATGGAGGACATTCACGCCCTGTCGATCACCAAGGCGGATTTCACGGCCGTCGCGATCGACCATCCCGAAGTGCTCGAATCGATCACCCGCGTGCTGCTGGATCGGGTCGAGACGCTGGCGACATGGATGCTTGCGGCGATGTCGGTCGACGCCTCGATTCGGCTGGCGAAGCTGCTCCTGGATTTCGCCGACGAGGAGCATGCGGCTGAGTTCGTGCCCCTCAAGTACTCCCCGACCCACGAGACGATGGCCCAGATCATCGGAGCCACCCGTCCCCACACGACGACGCTGTTGCGCGACCTGGAGGCGAAAGGCGCCATACGGCGTCTGAGGCCGCGGGGCGTCCTGGTCTCCCCCCCCAGGCTCAGGAAGCTGCTCAAGGAAAGCGGAATCCGACCCCTCCACCAGGTGAGCTAGCGCCGGGCTCAGCTTCGTAGCGTCGTTCGAGGAGCGCGAGAACGGCCGACTCCCCAACGCTCAGACCGCGGACCTTCTGGAATCGGATCCGACCTTCCCGGGAGCCCAGCTCCTCCGCCAGAGTGTCGTCCATGTAGCGCTCAATGATCTCCGGATGGATGTAGCATTCCCGGCAGATGGCCGGGGTGTTGCCGAGCTGATCGGCGACCAGCCTGACCGCCTCGTTGACCCGGCTCTTCGACTCGCGCTCGTCGTCGCACGGGCCGCAATCGAGCAGGGCAGCCGCCATCTGCATGGTGCCCGCCCACGTCCGGAAGTCCTTGGCTGTGAAATCGTCGCCGGAGATCTCGCGCAGATAGTCGTTGACCTCGGTGGAGTCGACCGCCCGTTTCTCCCCCTCCTCGTCGTAGTACTGGAACAGCTCGTAGCCGGGGACGTCGCGGCACTGCTTGACGACCGCCGCCAGCCGCGGGTCATCCACATCGACGCAGTGTCGCTTGCCGCCCTTGCCGCGGAACTCGAACCGGACCCTGGAGCCGCGCAGCTCGACGTGCCGGTCGCGCAAGGTGGTCAACCCGAACGACCGGTTCGAACGGGCGTACTCGTCGTTGCCGACCCGGATCAGGGACAGCTCGAGCAGACGGACGACGGCCGCCAGGACCTTCTTCCTCGACAGTCCCTCGGTTTGCAGATGCGACACGGTCCGTCGCCGAATCCGGGGGAGCCCCCTCCCGAAGGCCACCATGCGCGCGTACTTGCCCTCGTCCCGTATCGCCCTCCAGTCCGGATGATAGCGGTACTGCTTACGCCCCTCCGCATCGCGGCCGGTGGCCTGGATGTGGCCGTCGGCGTGGGGGCAGATCCAGACGTCCGTCCAGGCCGGCGGAATGGCCAGCCCGTTCAGCCGATCACGTTCCTCGCGATCCTGGATGAGCGTTTCACCCGGACCGTAGTAGCTGAACCCCTTCCCCCGACCGCGCCGGGTGATCCCGGGATCCTCGTCGCTGACGTAGCGCAGACCGGCCTGTCGGGCGGCCTCGCCGGCATCCTGGCCGAGCACCTTCTTCTCCTCCGCCGACTCGTCTCTGTCGGTCAAGCTCACCGCCATCCATGAGGAAGGGCCGATCACGACCATCTGTACCGGATTCCCCCGGCTCCGCCTGTCAGGTCGCGGACATACAGCGTGCGGGCTCCGAGGATAGAATGGTTCATCAAGGTCAACCAATGGGGTTCCACATGGAGGTACGCATGCCGAAGGGAGACAAGTCCTCGTACACTGACAAGCAAAAGCGTCAGGCCGAGCACATCGAAGAGAGCTACAAGAAGAAGGGCGTCTCCGATGAGGAAGCGGAGGAACGCGCTTGGCGAACGGTCAACAAGGAGAGCGGCGGCGGGAAGGATGGCGGACGGAAATCCAAGTCCTGAAGGGCCCATTCAAGAGAGGAGATACATATAGATGACCGACCAGTCATTCCACGAGCTTTTCATCGATGAGCTGCGGGACCTCTATGACGCCGAGCAGCAGATCACCCGGGCGCTTCCCGGCGTGATCGAGGCGGTGAGCAACGATGATCTCCGGAAAGCACTCGAGGACCACCTCGAGCTCACCTCCGGTCACGTCGAGCGGCTCGATCGCATCTTTGCGGACCTGGGCGAGAGCGCGACCGGCAAATCCTGCAAGGGAATGCAGGGGCTACTCAAGGAAGGCGAAGAAGCGATCGAGGAGCATTCCGGAGGCGTTGTTCGGGACGCCCTCATCATCTCCGGCGCCCAGCGCATCGAGCACTACGAGATCTCGGGGTACGGCACCGCCAGGACCTGGGCCGACGAGCTCGGCTACGACGAGGCCGTCGATCTCCTCGACGAAACGCTGGACGAGGAGGCGGCGGCGGACGAAAAGCTGACCTCGATCGCCACCGGCGGCCTCATCGCCGAGGGCGTGAATCAGCAAGCGGCTGCCCGGTAGGTGTCTCGAGATCAGGGCCGCATCCACCATCAGGACGGCGACCTCACGGCGCCATCCCAAAGTCGAGGAGGGAGCATGACAAAGGACGATCGATCCAAACGGCCTGACAAGCCGAAGCGTCAGCCCGAGCCCGACCCGCAGAGCGGTCGCAAGGGCGGACGGACCAGCGAAGAGCAGGGCCGCCAGTGGCCGGCCGACAAGGAAGGCGGCAAGGGCCGGCGGGGCGAAAAGGTCAAGTAGACTTCGGCCTCGAGCTTCGAGACGGGGAGCACCGGCGGATGCCGGGCTCCCCGTCCTTTTGCCCGCTCCACAACCCATGCGGAATGTGCCCGACGCACATACTCGGAGGACGTCGTGAGCGACGAGACCGTAACCCGGCAATTCCCGCCTCAGGAGCAGGAGAAGCAGCCCGGCATCGAAAGCGAAATGGAGCCGCGGCCCGATTTCGAGGACGAGAGCCGGCGTGCGAGCGGAAAACTCAGCGGCCGGCGGGCGCTGATCACCGGCGGAGACAGCGGAATCGGCCGGGCGGTGGCGGTCGCCTTCGCCAGCGAAGGGGCCGACGTCGCGATCGTTTATCTCGAGGAACACGCCGACGCCGAGGAGACCCGGCGGCAGGTCGAAGAGGATGGAGGTCGGTGCGTGGCGATTGCGGGTGACGTCGGCGACCCTGCTTTCTGCATGGAGGCCACGAAGCGGTCGGTGGACGAGCTGGGAGGACTCGATATCCTGATCAATAACGCCGCGGAGCAGCACGAGACCAAGGACTTCGCCAAGATCCCGCTGGATCGAGTGGAGCGGACCTTCCGCACGAACATCCTGTCCATGTTCTATCTGACCAGGAGCGCGCTACCGTTCCTGAAGGAAGGCGACTCGATCATCAATACGGCGTCGATCACCGCCTATCAGGGGCATCGGACGCTGATCGATTACGCCGCGACCAAGGGGGCGATCGTGGCCTTCACGCGCTCGTTGGCCCTGCATCTGGCTGACCGGGGAATCCGCGTGAACGGGGTCGCGCCAGGCCCGATCTGGACGCCGCTCATCCCGGCCAGCTTCGACGCCGAGCACGTGGAGAAGTTCGGTGGTGACACACCGATGGGGCGGGCCGGGCAGCCCGCCGAAGTGGCCCCGTGCTACGTCTTCCTGGCGTCCGACGACGCTTCCTACATGACGGGGCAGGTGCTGCATCCCAACGGGGGCGAGATCGTCAACGGCTGAGCGGGCGTGATCCCAGCTCCTCCGCGTGGACCCCGCCCTGGTCGAGAGCTTCGTCTCCGGTTCGGCTCAGAGCAGCTGGACGATCGCCAGGATCAGCACGATGACCAGCAACAAGTGGATGAAACCCCCGACAGGCCGGACGAACGCGCCGAGCAACCAGAGGATGAGCAGGATCACGATGATCGTCCACAGCATGGACGGTTCCTCCTGTAAGTTCAGGGGTCGACAAGCTGGTTGATTCGTTCACCATAGACGATCGGACATTACTCGGCCACGGGTCCTGCCGACCGTCAAACACCTGACAAGCCATTTCGTAGAGCGCGGTCATTCCCGCCGCACCCGGTAGGGCACCTCGAAATCGGGCACGTCCCGGAGGTAGACCGAGAACGCGATCAGGACCCGGTCCTGGGGCTCGGACGGGAACAGATTGACCGACAGGCTGGCCTGCCAGTCGTGCAGGTTCCGCACGAGCGCCAGGGTCTGGCCCTGGAGTCGTCCCTCGCTGATGTCGTAGTTCGTCCGGTAGTTGAGGCTCCAATTGGCGCTCGGAAGGAGCGAGGCCCCGATCCCCACGCTCTGCCGGTTGCCGCCCTCGGTCCGGGTACGAGTCCAGGAGTGGGTCAGGTTCACCGACCAGGGGCCGAATCCCTCGACCTGCTGCTCCTGAGCTGCCAGCGCTTGCTTGGCCTCCTCCTCCTCGTCCTGGCCGCCGCGGCCGGCGAACACGTCGTCCTCACCGGCGACGCGCCGGGACTCGGGGCGGAACGAGATCGAGCCCCCCTTCCGGATCGAGAAGTCGGTGGTGATCGACGACAGGAAGAAATCGAGGCTCTCACGCCCTTCCTCGTCCGCCCTGACGAGGTTGTGGCGGAAAGACGTCGATACGCTGAAGTCGCGCCCGAGACCCGTCGTCAGCCGGGTAGTGAGGTCGCTCAACCCCAGCTTGCCCGGCTCGTTCGCCTCGGTGAAGTCGTAGGAGAGGGAGTTGACCATGTTGATCAGGTTCAGCGTCTGGCCTTCTTCCTCCTCCTCCTGCTCCTGCTCGGTTCCCCCGATCGTCGTATCGGCGGGGGTCTCGGCATCCTCGGCAGCCCCGGCGGCCTCGGCATCCTCGGCGCCCTCAGCGTCCTCAGCGCCCTCCGGCCCCTCGGCGGGCTCGGCCGCCGCCGCCGTCTCCTCCTCCCCACGGGCGGGGAGCTTCACGTCGAAGTCCTGCGAGAGCGAGATGCTGGCGCGGAGGCTCTCCCGGAAGAGCCCGCGGGCCTCGGGCGTGTCCTCCGAGCCGAAGAGGTTCGGGCTCGGCGTGTAGCTGAAGTTGACGCTCGGCGCGACCACGTGGCGCGCCCGGGTGAACGGGCCGAACGCGTCGAAGATCCGGAAGAACCGGGTCGATACGGCGAGTGCCGATCCGAGCTGGCCGCGGCCCCCCAGGTTGTCCCCCTCGGCGAGCTCGTCGTTGGTCGCGTTCAGGCGGTAGCTCACCGAGGGAGACGTCTTGATCACGCCGAAGAGGTTCAGGGGGCCGCTCAGCGTGAAGTTCGCCGTCCCATCCTGCTCATTGACGATCGTCTCGCGCGCGAGCTCGATCTCGTTCCCTAGGCTGTCCGTCGGGATCGAGGTAAGCGGGTTCCCCAGGCTGTCGACCGCGGCCCGGGAGAGCCGGCCCAGAACGGAGACGTTCGCGTTGTACTGGAGCACCGAATACCAGGGTGCGTCGCCGACCGTCCCCCCTCGGGAACCCCACAGCGGGCGCTGGTTGATCGAGAGCCGGATGTTGGGGAGCTGGAAGTCGGTGCGATTCACGTCCAGCCGGAAGTCGGCGTCGGCGCCCGCCACCAGCGAGCCCCAGTCGAAACGGGTCGAGTACGACGCCGCCGAGCGAAAGGATCGCTGGAGGATCTCTTCGGGATCGAAGGAGTTCCGCCTCAGGAAGGAGCGCCGGTTCGACCAGTTGACGTCGACGTTGGCGCGGGTGTCGCGGCTGAACGTGTGGTCGTGCCGATAGCGGATCAGCTGCGACTGCGAGTCGTCGAGGCGGTTCCACACTTTTTCCCAGTGGAGTCCGCCCTGGAAGCGGTAGCGCAGGTTGTAGCGCGAGTCGAAGCGGACGATGAAACGGCTCTCGGTGTACCAGTCGGCCGCCAGCGTGGCGTCCGCGTACTCGTTGAAGACGTAGTAGTAGCCCAGGTCCTGGACGTTCCGCTCACGGCCGCTCCCAAAGATGAGCGTATTGAGCCCGATCTTCGGGCGCAGAAACCCCGAGTGGCGGCCGCGGGTGGTGGGCTCCACGTACCAGGGCAGGTAGAAGACCGGGATATCGGAGAAGTACAGGACCACCGGCGCCGCCACGATGACATCCTCCTGACGGAGCTTGATCTCGTCGGAGCGGAACGTGTAGTGCGGATCGGGCAGGTCGCACGTGGTGAAGTAGCCTTCGTCGACGACGTAGGTCCGGTCCCCGATCTTCTGCATGTCGGTGCCGTCGAGGATCCAGGGGGCGTAGAACGTGGTCCCGGTGCCCAGCCGGCCGCTCCGCCGATCGAGATCGTACTGGAGATCCACGCCCTCGGTCTTGGAGCCGCCCTCGGTGAGGACCGAGGCGCCGAAGGTGGCGACGATATCGGTGTTGCGATTGTAGTACAGGCTGTCGGCGGCCAGCGCCGACGGGCCGCGGCTCACAGACGCCTCTCCGAACGCCTCGACCTGTCCTTCGCGGTTCCGGAACAGAATCCGGTTCGCCTCGAGCTGCGTCTCCGCCTGCTCGGCCGCGGCATTCCCCTCGAGGACGATGACCTCCGACTCCGGGTAGAAGATCAGCCGCTGGCCCCGGTACTGGACGGGACCGGCCCCGGCGCCCGGAACCGAGGCCGTGTCCTGCTGGCCGAGAAGGATCTGATACGTCTCGTCCGGCTCGGGGATGGCTCCACCCTGGAGGGTGTCGGCGGCCGCCTCCTCCTGGTCGGACGGCAACTCCTGGGCTTGCGCGTCCCGGGCCTGCTCCTCCTCGGCGGGCTGAACCTGCATGCGGCCCGGCTCGGCCTCTTCCTCCTGTCCGAACGCCGGCAGGGGCAGGAGGATCGCGCCCGCGAGAAGCAGCGTGAGGAACAGGGTTCGTGCGCACCTAAGCATCGCTCGGCTCCAGCCCGTCCGGCTCCTCTGGCGGCGCGGGTCGCTTCCGCTCGCGCCGCCGCTCGATCAGGGACGCCCCCGCGACGCTGATCTCGAACAGCAGGTACATCGGCACCAGCATGAGCACCATCGAGACGACATCGGCGGGGGTGAGCACGGCCGACAGGATCGCCAAAACCGCGATCGCGTGGCGCCGGTACTTCTTCAACAGTCGCGGCGAGAGGACCCCGGCCCACGTCAGCGTCAGGATGACGAGCGGCATCTCGAAGACCAGACCGAACATGAACGTCATTCGGATGGCGAAGGAGAAGTACTCGCTGATCGCGATGACCGGCTCGAGCGACTCCTCGCCAAACGAGAGGAAGAACTTGAGGGCGAGCGGCATGGCCACGTAGAACGCGAACGCGGCCCCGGCCACGAACAGTCCCACCGAGGCCACGAGTGCGGGCAGGAAGATCTTCTTCTCCTGCTCAACGAGCCCCGGCGCCACGAACTTCCAGAAGTGCCAGAAGATCACCGGCAGCGCGATCAGGACTCCCAGGAAGAGCCCCACCTTGAGCGTCACCATGAAGGGCTCGGTGGGATGGAGGTAGGCGAGCCGGTGGCCCCCCAGATACGGCAGGACGGGCCGGGTCAGGAACCCGATTACGTCGAACGCGGTGGCGAGCCAGAACCCGATGCCGGCCGCCAGGACCAGGGCCCCCAGGCTCCACAGGATCCGCCAGCGGAGCTCCTCGAGGTGCTCGAGGAACGACATCGTGGCCTCGCGATCCATCGGAGGACGAGGCACCATCCGCTACTCCTCCCCGGCGTCGGCCTTTCGGGCCCGTCGCCGATCACCGGGCTTCCGCGGCGTCGGTCGCCGGTCGGTATCAGCGTCCTCGCCCGAGTCGCCGGACAGCTCGCGGACCTCCTCCATGAAGTCGGTCACGTCCTGGAACTCGCGGTAGACGGAAGCGAAGCGGACATAGGCGACGGGATCGATCTCCTGGAGCTCCTGCATGACCTGCTCGCCCAGCCAGGCACCCTCGATCCGGGCGCCACCGGTCTCCTCGAGCCGCTCTTCCAGCCGCTCCTCGATGCGGTCGACCGCGGCCTCGATCGTCTCGAGGTTGACCGGTCGCTTCGTGCACGCGGTGACCATGCCGATCAGGAGCTTCTGGCGCTCGTAGGGCTCATGGCGGCCGTCCCTCTTCACGACCATGCGCGGGGGCAGCTCGACCGCCTCGTAGGTGGTATAGCGCTGGCCGCAGGTCAGGCACTCACGGCGCCGGCGAGTCGCCCGCCCGCCCTTGCTGGACCGCGTGTCGACGACCCGGTCCTTCCGGGATCCGCAGAACGGGCAGCGCACGCCGCGCCGCTAGGTCCCGATCTCCCGCCGCGCGGCCTCGGCCTCGGAAGAGTTGGGGTACCGGTCGATCAGCTCCAGGTAGGCGTCGCGTGCGCTGCCGGCGTCTCCCATGGCCCGGTAGGCGTCGCCGATCTTCCGTAGCGCGAGCGGCGCCTTCGAGCTCTCCGGATAGCTCGACGGGACCCGGCGGAGCAGGTCGATCGCCTGCCCGTACTCGCCCTGGTCGTAGGCGATGATGCCCAGCCAGTACTGGGCGTCGGGGGCGCTCGGACCGTCGGGGAAGGCGCGCAGGTACTCCTCGAAGCCCTGCCGCGCCAGGTCCAGACGGCCCTGCTGGTAGTCGGTGATCGCCCCGTTGTACAGCCCGATCGGATCCACGGTCATGACCGTGGTGTCGCCCCCTGTGGTATCGCCCGGCGAGGGGAGGATCGGCTGCGGGGTCGGCGTGTAGCGGCGGAGCTGCTCGATCCGGTTCTCGGTGCCGCGGAGGGCCGACTCGACCGAGTTCATCTGCTGGATCACCTGGCCAAGATCGGCCTGGAAGTCGGCGCGGATCCCCTGCAGGAGTTGCTCGAGGTTCTGCGCAAGCCGGTCCATTCGCGCATGCAGGTCGTCCTGGCGCTGGCGGATCTGCTCGTGCTCCGCCATCAGGGTCTCCATGTCCCCGCGGGTCGCGCAACTCGTGGCGCCCAGCAGGAGGACGAGGGCTCCTGCCGCCCCGACGCGCAGCCCCCCGCTTCCTCGCCGACTCATCCGCACCGGCCTACGGGATCGGGATGAACTCGTCGCGGCGGTTCTGCTGCCAGGCCGCCTCGTTGTGGCCCTCGGCGAACGGCCGCTCCTCGCCATAGCTGATCGTGGTCAGCCGGTCGGGAT
>JBOHRW010000236.1:0-24558 GCA_050732935.1 Gemmatimonadota bacterium | reverse complement strand
GACGTCGTCCAGCGCGACCGATCCGACTACCAGCAATGACATGGGACACTCCGCAGAAGGAAGAAACGGGCCATCTTCGCGATCTACATAGACTCGGGCGCGGTCACTCCCAGGAGCCCCAGCCCGTTCCCCAGCACCGTCTGCACGGCTCGCGCCAAGGCCAGCCGCGCCTGCGCGAGGCCCTCGTCCTCGACCAGGAAGCGCTCGGCGTGATACCAGAGATGGAAGCGCCGGGCGAGGCCCTCGAGATAGTCGGTCACCCGATGGGGCTCGAGCGCATCGGCGGCGTCCGCCACGACGTCCGGATAGTCGTCCAGCGCCCGCAGGACGTCGAGCTCGGTGTCGGCCTGAAGCCGGGCGAGGGTCCCCGGGACGCCGCCCACCCGCGGATCCCACGATCGCTCCTCGAGCCGCTCGAACACGCCGGCGATCCGGGCGTGTGCATACTGCACGTAGTAGACCGGGTTCTCCTCCGACTGCCGCCGCGCCAGATCGAGGTCGAAGGTCATGTGCGTGTCGCCCTTTCGCATCAGGAGAAAGTAACGCGCGACGTCGACGCCGATGTCGTCCATGAGCTCGCTCAGCGTCACCATGCGGTTCCTGCGGGTCGACAGCCGGACCTCGAGACCGTCTTCGACGAGGCTCACCTGCTGGTAGATGACCGTCCTCAGCCAGTCCGGTGGATAGCCGAGAGCCTGGAGCGCGGCCTGCATGCGGACGGCGTAGCTGTGGTGATCCGCGCCCCATACGTCGATCGCCGTGTCGAAGCCGCGCTCGTGCTTGTCGAGATGATAGGCGATGTCGGGCAGGAGGTAAGTCGGGTCCCCGCTGCTCTTGACGAGCACCCGGTCCTCCAGGTCGCCCCAGCCGGTCGCGCGCAGCCACACGGCCCCGTCCTTCTCGTAGACGGCGTCCGATGCGCGCAGCGTCTCGATGGTCTCGTCCAGGCGACCGTCCTCGTAGAGCGAGGACTCGTTGAAGTACACGTCGAACTCGACTCGGAACCGCGCCAGGGCCTCGCGGATCCCGGCCGCGATCCGTTCGCCCGCGAAGTGCCGGATCTCGGAGAGCCCCCCGGCGGAGGACTCGCGGAGCCGGTCACCGACCTCCTCCCGGAGCTCCGCCGCGAGGTCATCGATGTACCCGCCGCGATAGCCCTCCTCTGGGAACGGGAAATCGGGCTCCTCGTGCTGCCGGTAGCGGGCATGGACCGAGGCCGCCAGGACATCCATCTGCCGTCCGGCGTCGTTGAAGTAGTACTCGCGGGTGACCTGCGCGCCCTGGCTCTCGAGGAGGGCGGCGATGGCGTCCCCCAGGACCGCGTTCCGCGCGTGCCCGACGTGGAGCGGACCGGTAGGGTTGGACGACACGAACTCCACGTCGATCCGCCGTCCCGCGAGCCGGGCGGTTCTTCCGTACCCGTCGCCGTCCTCGAGAACCCGCCGCACGATCCCCTGCAGATACCCTGGCGCGAGCCTGGCGTTGAGAAAGCCGGGACCCGCGACCGAGATCTCGTCGAACGGGTCATGATCCGCCTCCAGTCCGGTGACCAGCTCCCGCGCGATCTCCCGCGGGGAGCGCGCCAGCGGCCGGGCCAGGGCCAGCGCCACCGGGGAGGCCCAGTCGCCGTGCTCGGGCCGGGCCGGGCGCTCGACCACGATCTCGGGAGCCGGCCAGCCGAGCTCCCGGATCCGCCCGGCCAGCATGTCCCGAAGCTCCTCGCGGGGACGGCTCATTGGCCCTTCTTCTTGTCCTTCTTCCTGGGCTTCTCGGCGGGCTTGTCCGAAGCCGATGGCGAGGCATCGGCCTTCCCGGCCTTGTCACCCTTGTCCGATGCCCCCTCCCCGTCCCCCGTCCCGGAGCCCTTCTCCGCCTTCTCCTTCGAGCGGTACTCCTCGCTCCGGTAGTCGGTGATGTAGAAGCCCTCACCCTTGAACAGGAAGCCCGCCCCGCCGGTGATCTGGCGATGGGCACGTGCGCCGCAGACCGGGCATTTACGCGACGTCGCCTTGGCGGTGATCTTCGCGAAGACATCGAAGACGTGCCCGCACGCGCCGCATTCATAAGCGTATGTCGGCATGCTCAGCCTCGACCCTTTCTCTCGTCCCAGGTTCCGTGCAGCTCGCGGAAGACATCGGCGATCTCGCCCAGCGTGGCCCCGGCTCCGCACGCCCGACGGATCGCGGGCACCAGGTTCTCCTCGCCGCGGGACGCGGTCGCCAGGCGCTCCAGCGAGGTGGATACGGCGTCGGCGTCGCGCGACTCCCGCCAGGCCTCGAGCCGCTCGACCTGCCGCGCCGCCAGCTCGGCACCGTCGGGCTCCGCGAGCGACGGATCGGTCCCGGGCTCGACCCACCGGTTGACGCCCACGACCACCTCCTCGCCGCTCTCGACCCGCCGCTGGTGCTGATACGCCTCGCGCTCGATCTCGTCCTGGAAGAAGTGCGCCTCCAGCGCACCGATCGATCCGCCCATCCCTTCGATCTGCTCCAGATACGCCAGGATCCGCTCCTCGAGATCGGCGGTCAGCCGTTCGACGTACCAGGAGCCGCCGAGCGGATCGGCGGTCGCCGCCACCCCGCTCTCCCAGGCCAGGATCTGCTGGGTCCGGAGGGCCAGCCCGGCCGACTCCTCGGTCGGGAGTGCCAGCGCCTCGTCGTAGCTGTTGGTATGGAGGCTCTGGGTGCCGCCGAGCACGGCGGCCAGGGCCTGAACGGTGACGCGCACGACGTTGTTCAAGGGCTGCTGCGCGGTCAGCGTGGCGCCGTCCGTCTGCGCGTGGAAGCGCAGCCGACCCACGGCCGGATCCTCCACCCGGAACCGCTCACGGACCAGGTGCGCCCAGATCTTCCGGGAGGCGCGGAACTTGGCGACCTCCTCGAACAGATCGTTGTGGACACCGTAGAAGAATGACAGGCGCCCCACGAAGTCGGCCGGCTCGAGCCCCGCGGCGCGCGCCGCCTCCACGTAGCAGATCGCATTGGCGAAGGTGAATGCGACCTCCTGGGCGGCGGTCGCACCCGCCTCGCGGATGTGATAGCCGGAGATCGAGATCGGGTTCCAGCTGGGCGTCTCCCGCGCGCACCATGCGAACGAATCCACGACCAGCCGCAGGCTGAACCCGGGCGGATAGATGTAGGTCCCGCGCGCGATGTACTCTTTCAGGATGTCATTCTGGATCGTTCCGCGGAGCGAGCCCAGATCGGCTTCCTGCTCCTCGGCCACGAGCGTGTACAAGGCGAGCAGCGTCGTGGCGGTCGCGTTGATCGTCATCGACGTCGAGACCTCGGCCAGCGGGATCCCGTCGAAGAGGCGCCGCATGTCGTCCAGGGTGTCGATCGCCACGCCCACCCGCCCGACCTCGCCCGCGGCGCGCGGGTGATCGGAGTCGTAGCCCATCTGGGTGGGCAGATCGAAGGCGGTCGAAAGTCCCGTCTGGCCGCGCTCCTGGAGGAAGCGGAAGCGGCGGTTGGTCTCCTCCGCCGTCCCGTAGCCGGCGTACTGGCGCATCGTCCAGAGGCGGCCGCGATACATGTCGGGATGGATCCCCCTGGTGAACGGGAGCTCTCCGGGTAGCCCGATGTCCCCCTCGAGGTCGATCCCGCGCAGGTCGTCCTCCGTGTAGCACGGCTGGACGATGCAGCCGCTGGTGGTTCTGACCTCTCCGCGCGTTCCGGTGTCTGGATTCTCTGTCGCAGTCTTCCGCTTCATGCTCAGTCTCTTCCCACAGGCTCAATCCTGCACAAGAGCGCGTCCCTCTCCACCGCATCCCCAGGCTCCGCGGCCACGCCACGGACGATCCCCGAGGCCGGAGCGACGATGTCGTTCTCCATCTTCATCGCCTCGATGACGACCATCCCCTGGCCGGCTTCCACAAGCTCGCCCTCCTGTACGAGGACGGCGACGACCAGCCCCGGCATGGGCGCACGCAGCTCGCTGGCTCTGTGACCAGTGGACCCCGCCGCCCTTACCTCCCGAACGCGGCGCCGGGCCTCCGTCTCGACCTGGAACGGGTGCCCGCTGCCGTCAAGCGAGAGCCGGCCGTCGTTCCAGGCCCAGCGCCGGAGGCGCTCACCGATCCATACCAGGCCATCCCCCGGACCTGGCCTAAACGTGAAAGTCCATTGCTGCTCGCCACGCTCGACAATGGCCGACCACCCGTCGCCCACGGCCTCGACCACGACGCGGTACTCGGCTCCGTCCTCCGGTGTCACGAACCAGGTCGACGACGATGCACCGCTCACCGATACCACACCCAGCTCCCTTCCCGCCACCCCGCGATTCTGCGCCCATCCTGGACGGGCGCAGCGATCCGCCTCTCCAGCTGCCTCGACCACGCGGCCAGCACGGCCGCCAACGGCTCGTCGGGCCGGCGCGCCTCGGCCATGCGTCGCAGGATGCCATCCATGTTCCGCTCGAGCCAGCGTGTATGGACCCGGCCCTCGCGGACTTCCGGCTCCTCCAGGAGCGCGCGCTGCAGGCCAATGTTGGTGGTTACCCCCTCGACAACCGTCTCGGCGAGAGCACCCTGCATCCGTTCGAGCGCCTCTTCACGGGTCCGTCCCCAGGTGACGCACTTGGCGAGCAGCGGATCGTAGTGCGGGCTCACCACGACACCGGCCTCGATCCCGCTGTCGAACCGGACACCGGGCCCTGCCGGAGGCCGGTACCCGGTGATGGCACCGGTGGACGGACGAAAACCGGCGGCCGGGTCCTCGGCTACTATCCGGCACTCGACGGCGTGGCCACGAAGCTCAAGCTCGCGCTGAACGAACGGAAGCGATCCGCCGGCGGCGATCCGGAGCTGTAGCGCCACCAGGTCGATCCCGGCCGTCATCTCGGTTACGGGGTGTTCGACCTGGATGCGGGTGTTCATCTCGAGGAACCAGAAACCGCCGTCGGGACCCAGCAGGAACTCGACCGTCCCCGCTCCTTCGTAGCCCACCGCGCGGGCCGCCTTGACGGCCGCTTCACCCATTCGCTCGCGGGTCGCCGGGTCGAGTCCCGGGGCCGGAGCCTCCTCGAGAACCTTCTGATGCCGTCGCTGGAGGGAGCACTCGCGCTCCCCCAGATGCACGGTCCGACCTTCCCGGTCGGCGAACACCTGGATCTCCACGTGGCGGGCTTCGGGGACGAGCTTCTCCAGGTACACGGCCGGATCGCCGAAAGCGCTCTCTGCCTCACCCCTGGCCGAGCGCAGCGCGGCCTCGAGCCCGGCCTCCTCGTCCACCCGTCTCATCCCACGTCCCCCGCCGCCGGCGGCTGCCTTGAGCAGCACGGGATAGCCGATCTCCGCGGCCCGCGCGCGAGCCTCTTCCCCCTCGGTCAGCGGCTTTGTAGTCCCGGGCACCACCGGCACCCCGGCTTCCTTCATCTTCCGGCGTGCCGTCGTCTTCTCGCCCATCGTTCGTATGGCGACCGGTGGCGGCCCTACCCAGGTGAGGCCTGCGCCCGCCACCGCTTCGGCGAACTCCGCGTTCTCCGCCAGGAATCCGTAGCCGGGATGAACGGCGTCGGCGCCGGCCTTACGCGCCGCCTCCAGGATCCTCTCGATCGACAAATACGACTCTCGTGCCGGCGGCGCCCCGATCTCCAGCGCCATGTCGGCCAACTCTACGTGCGGCGCTCTCCGGTCGGCCGGCGAGTAGACGGCGATCGGAAGGGCGCCCGTCCGGCGGCAGGCGCGAATTATCCGGACCGCGATCTCGCCCCGGTTGGCGATCAGCACGCGCCCGCAGGTAGTCCTCGGCTGAGCTTTAATCACCACGTGTTAAACCCTTGTGGCGCTTACCGTTCAAAGCGGCAGATTGCCGTGTTTGCGGGGCGGGTTGGCGTCCCGTTTGCCGGCCAGGGCGTGAAGCCCGCTGATCAGCCGGCGGCGGGTCTCGGCCGGATCGATCACCGCGTCGAGATAGCCCCGCTCCGCCGCCACGTAGGGGTTGGCGAAGCGCTGGCGGTACTCCTCCGCCCGCGCCTCGACTGCCGCCTCGGGATCCTCGGCCCCCTCGATCTCCCGGCGCCACAGGATCTCGACCGCCCCCTTGGGCCCCATGACCGCAATCTCGGCCGTGGGCCAGGCCAGGTTCAGGTCACCGCGGATGTGCTTCGACGACATCACGTCGTAGGCGCCGCCGTAGGCTTTGCGAAGGATGACGGTGAGCTTGGGGACCGTCGCCTCGCAGTACGCGTAGAGGAGCTTGGCGCCGTGCTTGATGATGCCTCCCCATTCCTGCGCCGTCCCCGGCAGAAAGCCGGGAACGTCGACCAGCGTGAGGAGCGGGATGTTGAAGGCATCGCAGAAGCGGACGAACCGCGCCCCCTTCAGGCTCGCGTCGATGTCCAGGACCCCCGCCAGGACGGCAGGCTGGTTGGCGACCACCCCGACCGTCCTCCCGTCCAGCCGCGCGAAACCCACGATCAGGTTGCCCGCGTACCCGGCATGCACCTCGAGAAAGGAGCCGCGATCGACGACCTCGTCGATCACGGCGTGAACGTCATAGGGCTTGTTGGGGTTCTCCGGGACCGCGTCCTGAAGCGCGGGACAGCGCCGGCCGGGGTCGTCGTCACCATGGATCAACGGCGGATCCTCGCGGTTGTTGGACGGCAGGTACCCCACCAGCCTGCGGATACCCTCCAGGCAGCCTGGCTCGTCCGGATAAGTGAAGTGGCTGACCCCGCTCCTGGTCGCATGGACCAGGGCTCCACCCAGCTCGTCGAACGAGACCTCCTCGTGGGTGACGGTCCGGACCACGTTTGGCCCGGTCACAAACATGTAGGAGATCCCTTCGACCATGCACACGAAGTCGGTGATCGCCGGGCTGTAGACGGCGCCGCCGGCGCAGGGGCCCAGGATGGCGCTGATCTGGGGCACCACACCGCTGGCGAGCGTATTGCGGAGGAAGATCTCGGCGTAGCCGCCGAGCGAAGCCACGCCCTCCTGTATGCGGGCGCCGCCGGAATCGTTGAGCCCGATGACGGGAGCTCCCGTCTTGAGGGCCAGGTCCATGACCTTGCAGATCTTCTCTGCGTGGGCTTCGGACAACGAGCCACCGAAGACGGTGAAGTCCTGGCTGAAGACATAGACAAGACGGCCGTCGATCGTACCATGGCCCGTCACCACGCCGTCCCCGGGGACCTTCCGGGAGGCCAGGCCGAACTCCTCGGTCCGGTGGGTGACCAGCATGTCGAGCTCCAGGAAGGAGCCCGGATCGAGCAGCAGCTCGAGCCGCTCGCGGGCGCCCAGCTTGCCCTTCTGGTGCTGAGCTTCGAGACGCTCGGCACCGCCCCCCAGGAGCGCCTCGCGCTCGCGCTCGTGCAGCTCTTCCAGCCCTCCGCTCATATACTTGTAAGAGTGACCAAGTGGCTACACTCAGGGAGAGGATCCGGCGTGTGAAGTGGAAGGAGGTAAAGTGAGGGCCTGCTTGATCGCGGCAATGACCAGGACGATCGCGCTCGGCAGATAAAACAGTCCTCCATGGACTGCGAAAAGAATACAGAAAGTAAGCTGGAGCACTGAAGCGATGATCGACGTGACAAGACGTGACTTGGGTTTTCGTCCGAGAAGAGGCATTGATGCAAAGGCTACTGGAATGAGCCCAACCAAGTACAGGAGGCTATACGGAAGTATCGAGATTAGATAGATGGTGGCGAGAGCCGCAAGTCCAACGGCCGCGACGATCAAGTTCAGTATCCGTCCAAACTAGCTTGCTTACTCCACTCCAGCTGTGAAATTGCTCGAAAGCAGAAACGAACATATGCCATCCTTGTCCCTCGCCGATTCGAAATCCGCTGATCCATCAGGCAAGCCTTCCACGAAATTGGGCTGATAGTACGTATTCGTTTGGAGTGTGGCACAGAATGTATCGTTGATAAATCGCGCGTCCGACTGGCTAACGACTCCGTCGCAGTTGGCACCGTGATCCCAAAGATGGAATCCAAGATACCAACCTGTCTGTTCCAGAAGGTCGTAGTCGAAGTCCTCAAAGGGTGCAGACCAGGGTGGGGCGGCGCATGTGCCATCGCCGTTCCAGCCGACGACGTTCGTCATATCGTTCACGTGCAAGCCGACCGGGTCAGCCCACCAACTATGTAAAGTCGCTACATCCGGGGCAGGCACACCAGCGGTCCGAAGGCCAAGGGTTGAAGTGAAAGATTCGCCGGTACTCTGAACTGCAACGACTGATCGACAGGTTTCAGGATCAAAAGCCAACTCGATCTCCGTGATCGTCTCTCCTTTCCTCAAGTTGAAGGATCTGGAAAAGGAACACCCACCTCCATCCAGCCGCTTGCCTTGACGTAGGGCTTTCGTACTCCCGACAAGGGTTTCTGAATGCTTGTACTTGTAGGTACTTGGATCTGTCAGGATTCGGTGGATTTCACTCTGAGTAGCTGTACCACCCTGAACCGGTCGTTGCACTGGCTGCGCGGGATTCTCGTGCTCTGCACAAGAAGCCAAGGCAACCAGCGCTGCAACTAGTAGGACCTTGACTTGCCAGCATCCACGCGACTTGAACATCGCCATTCCCTCGATAGAAGACGAGAAGACCTCAGGGCGTCAGGTCATTTCTGCAGCGTAAGGCACGGTAGACCCTGCATGGCCATCTGTCAATATAATGTACGCGCCCCCGCTGGTACTTCATTGTGAGAATGAATCGGCAGACGGCCCTTTCTCCGTCTACCACTCCAGGGCGACCGGCTCGCCGCCCTGGATCCGGTGCACCACCACCGCCCGCCGGATGCCCGCCGGACTCATTCGGAAGAGGGCCGAGGCTCCGCGGTAGATCTCCCGGGCGCGCGGCCCGCTGCCGCCAGCCCCTTCAGGCGCGGTCGCCTCGCGGATCGCGAGCTGAGCAGCGTCGTACCCCCAGGCAGATATCAAGCTGGACGGCTCCTCGCCATAGCGCGCCACGTACCGGTCCACGAACTCCTGCCAGCGCGTGATCCCCGGATCCCGGCTGAACGTGTCGGCGAAGTAGCCGCGCACGAAGCCCCGCCCCTGACTGTAGAACGACTCGTCGTTCCAGGCGTCGGTCCCGAGCGGCAGCAACCCGCTGAGCTCGAAGAACGCCACCTGGTTCAGGATGCGCAGGGCCTCGGTCGGATTCTTGGTGGAGATGAACAGGGCGTCGGCACCGGCACGGACGATCTCGCCGAGCTGATCGGTGAATTCCGAGGTGTCGGGCTGGTAGGTCGCGCGGTACACGAGCTGCGCTCCCGCCGACTGAACCGCCTGGGCGAAGGCGTCGGCCTGGATCCGGCCGTAGGCGTTGTCGACGGCCAGGACGGCGAACCTCTGCCGTCCCAGGTTGGTGGCGGCGTACGTGCCGATCGTATGGCCGATGGCGCCGTCGAGCGCGTTGACGGTGAGGACGCGGGTGCCGATCTCCAACATCCGGGCGTCCGTCGCCGTCGGACTGATCAGGACGACCCCCTCGGCGCGGGCCGCCTCGCCGGCGGGCAGGGCGAACTGGCTGGTGACCGGCCCCAGGATCGCCTGGACCCCGTCGCTCCGTGCTAGCGACCGTACCATCGCCACCGTGGAATCGGCGTCGGTGACCGTCATCCTCGCAATCAGCTCGTACGGCACCGACCGGCCCCGGTTGATCTCCTCGAGCGCGAGCTCGACGCCCCGTCGGATGGCTTCCCCGACCGCGCCAAAGCGGCTCTCCCCAGGCATGAGCAGGCCGATACGTGGCCTGATCGAACCGGCCGTCCCCGCGCGGATCGCCTCGGCCTCTTCGCGCAGATCCGGCGGCAGCTCGCCGGCGGCCAGGACCTTCTCCGCGAATGTCTGCGCCTGGCGCCGGTTGCCATCCGCGGACGACCATCGGGCGGCCTGCAGGTAGAAGGGCGCCATCCAGTCCCGGGCGGGCTCCATCCGGGCCCCCCGGATCACCTGCTCCCGCGGGAGCTTCTCCACCAGATCGCGGGCCAGGCCTCGGAAGCCGGGGAGGAGGGCGGCGGGGGCATCCTGGACGTCGAGCGCCACGGTCAGCGCGGCCTGGAACTCTCCCATCCCGAAGATGCCGTTCGCGAGCAGCAGGCTCGCGTGCTCGCGGTTCGGGAGCACCGGCGCGAGCGCCAGATAACGCTCGAAGGCCTGGACCGCGAGCGAGTCGTTCCGGAGCTGATAGAAGGAGCGCGCCTGCCAATAGAGCGCCAGGGCCGAGTTCTCGCTGGAGGGATATCGTTCGACGACCACGCTGAACGCCTCCAGGGCGTCGTCGTAATCCCCACTCTGGAAGAGTTCCAGCCCGCGCTTGTAGGCTTCCTCCGCGGCCAGTGCCTCGGTGCGCGAGATAGGCTGCTGGCCGAGGGTGGGAAGGCGACCGCCGGAAGCGCAGGCCGTGGCGAGAAGCGCCAGGATGGGGACGGTGAACGCGAGCCGCGAAACCGGGTGGAAACGGGGGAGGGCGATCATGGGGGTGAGCCGCGCGCGGGCGGCGCTACTCCCCGGCCTTGTCCTCGGGCTCCTCGCCCACGAGGTCGGGCCTGGCCTCCGCCAGGGCGTCGGCCATCTGGGTCGTGGGCTCGCTCTCCGCGGCGCCCGACGCCTCCTCCTCGTCCTGGTCGGCCCGATCACGGTGGCTGGGGATGTCGATCACGGAGAGGACGATGCGACGATTCTCGGCATCGGATTCGATCACCTTCAATACCAGCAGGTCGCCCTCGCGGAACTTGTCGGACGGGTTCTCGAGATTCCGGTAGCCGAGCTGGGAGATGGGCACGAAGCCCTCGACGTCGCCGTTGAGATCGACGACCACGCCCTTGTCGAGCATCCGCACCACCTTGCCCTCGGTCTCCAGGCCCACGGCGTACTCGCCCACCAGCGCCGACCATGGGTTGTCCTGGAGATCTTTGATGCTCAGAGAGATGCGTTTGTTCTCGGTGTCGATGTTGAGGACCTGGACCTTCACCGTCTCGCCCTTGCGGACCACTTCCGAGGGATGGTGGATCCTGCGCGTCCATGACATGTCGCTGATGTGGACGAGTCCGTCGATCCCTTCCTCGATCTCGACGAAGGCGCCGAAGGACGTGAGGTTGCGGACCTTCCCGGAGACGATCGTCCCCTGCGGGTACTTCTCCGCCAACCCCTCCCAGGGATCCTCCTCGATCTGCTTCATCCCGAGGGAGATCTTTTCGTCCTCTTCGTTCACGTTGAGGACCACCGCTTCGATCTCGTCCCCGATCGACACGAGCTTGGACGGGTGCTTGATGTGCCGTGTCCACGACATCTCGGAGATATGGACCAGGCCCTCGACGCCGGGCTCGAGCTCGACGAATGCGCCGTAGTTCGTGATCGAGACGACGCGACCCATGATACGCGACCCGACCACGTACTTCTCCCCGACCTTCTCCCAGGGATAGGGCTGAAGCTGCTTGAGCCCGAGCGAGATGCGGTTGTTCTCGAGATCGAGGTCCAGAATCTTTACCTCCACCTCCTCACCGATCGTCGCCAGCTCCGAAGGATGTCCGACCCGACCCCACGACATGTCGGTGATATGCAGAAGCCCGTCCGCCCCACCCAGATCGATGAAGGCTCCGAAGTCGGTGATGTTCTTGACGACGCCCTTGCGCGTCTGCCCGACGGCGATCTCCTCCAGCAGCCGTCCCCGCTTCTGCTCCCGGATCTGCTCGAGGATCATCCGTCGGCTGACGACGATGTTCCGGCGTCGCTTGTTGAGCTTGATGATCTTGAACTCCATCGTCTGTCCGATCAGGGCGTCGATGTCGGGGACGCGTCGGAGAGCGATCTGCGATCCCGGCAGGAAGGCGTCCACGCCGAACAGGTCGACGATGACGCCGCCCTTGATCTTGCGTGCCAGCTGGCCCTGGACGATCTCTCCGGTTTCGTAGGCCTGGCGGATCTTGTCCCAGACCTTGTAGAAGTCGGCCTTCTTCTTCGACAGCACGACCCGGCCGTCCTGATCCTCGAGGTTCTCGAGGAACACGTCGACCTCGGCGCCTACCTCGAGCGACTCCGCCTCCTTGAACTCGTCGCGCGGCACCGCGCCTTCGCTCTTGAACCCGATATCGAGCACCACCACGTTCTCGTCCACGCGCAGGATGTGGCCGGTAACGATCTGGCCTTCACGGATATCCTGGATGGACTCCTCGTAGACGTCGAGGAGGGCCTCGTACTCGTCCAGCGAGTACTCCTCCTCGTCGAACAGGTCGGGACGGATGTTGACGGCGCTCGACGCGCGCTCGATCTCGTCATCGAGAAGCTCGTCGACGGGCTTGTGGTTGAACGCGAGACGGACGGGTTTTCGGGGGGTGGTGCCGGCCTTGTCGGGCCGGTTCTCGATGGCTACGGTTTCATCCACGGTGGCTTGCGTCTCGTCAGGCTCGGTCATGGCGTACGGGTTCCGGGCTCGCTATCGAATCCGTTGAAAAGTGTCGGAAGATGATCAGACTTTTTAAGTTACCCGTTTTCCGGAAGGGCTGTCAAGCGAGCGAGCCGCCATTGCGAGCACCCGCGCGACCTGGGTTTCCGCAT
Source organism: Gemmatimonadota bacterium (assembly GCA_050732935.1). Lineage (GTDB taxonomy): Bacteria > Gemmatimonadota > Gemmatimonadetes > JACCXV01 > JAHWKZ01 > DASRVA01. The sequence goes on along the minus strand of JBOHRW010000236.1, from coordinate 12,059 downwards.
CCAGGTTGGTCGTGTCCAGGCGGAAGGCGTCGGGCGCCACCGCCAGCGGAGCCGTGGAGCGCTCCCTGTCCGCGTGATCGCGCCCGGCCAGGCTCTGCTCGTAGCTCGCCACGACCGCGGGGTCGACGGCCCGCTCCGGTCCCTCCGCCTCGAGGGCCCGCCGTCGTGCACGCTCCGTAAGCGAGGCCTCCAGATAGATCTTGAGAAAGGCGTCGGGGAAGACCGCGGTGCCGATGTCGCGCCCGTCGACGACCGCCGGTCCGTTCCCCACCCGGGCTCGCAACCCGGCGTTCACGATCTCTCGCAGCGCTGGATCCGAGGCCACTTCCGAGACAACCCGCGTAACGGCGTGGGATCGGATTTCGTGCGTGACGTCCTCTCCGTCGAGGCGCGTGTGAAGGCCCCCACCCACCATCCGTTGCTCGATGTCAGCTCGTCCGAGGAGCTCGCGGAGCCCGGCGCGATCCCCGGCGCGCTCCAACAGGCAGTCGTGCCGCAGGGCGAGGAGCGCGGCCACGCGATAGAAGGCGCCGCTGTCGAAGTAGGGCCAGCGCAGCCGGGACGCCACCTCGCGGGCGGTCGTCGACTTCCCCGAGCTCGCCGGACCATCGATGGCGATCACCTGCCGACCGAGTGCCGCCATCACCATCCCGCCACCGCCGCGCCCATCCCGTCGTCCCGCTCCTCGCCGGGCAGCAGGACCAGGGCGTTCAGGTAAAGCTTCGCCAGCGCCGGCAGCATCCCGCGGAAGCCCGGGTCGTCGGCGAACAGGACCACCCGCCCTTCGCCGCTCGCGCGAACCAGCACGTAGGGGCGTCCCGCGAGCTTGCGACCGGCGTTCGCGTGGAATCCGCCCGTCCGCCCAGGGGCGTCGCCGAACCGCCACGCCGCGTCACCCTCCGACCGCTCGAGGAGGACGGGGTCCCAGGCCATCACGCTGGCCTCGCCGTCGGGAAAACCCTGACCCAGAACGTCGGACGGGTCGATCCGGACGCCCATCAGAACGCCCGGGACACCGCCCTGCATGGGATCGGCCGCCCGACCCCGACCCCCGCCTCGCCACGGTCGCGACGAGGTGCCGATCGCGGCCTCCAGGTCCAGCCCCGCGCCGCCACTCCCCCGGGCGAGGGCGGCGGCCCCACCGCGCACGGCCACCAGCGTACCTCCGCCCTCGACCCACGCCTCGAGGCGCTCCTCCGCCGGCACCAGCCGACTAGCGTAGCGATCGAAGTCGATGCCATCCGGCAGCACGATGACGTCGTAGGCGGCCAGGGTTCGCCACGCCAGCTCCTCGGGGCGGAGCTCCTCGGCGTTCACCCCGGCCCGGGCCAGGAGGTGTCGGACGGCCCCCAGCGATGTCTCGAGGACGGGCTCGCCGGCCACGATCGCCACCCGCGGGACCAAGAGGGCCCGAAGTCCGTCCGCGCGCCCAGGGTCCCGCACGAACTCGATCCGGATCCCGAGACCGGCGAGCTCCCGCGCGATCTCGCGCGTCCGGTCGGGAGATTCCGGGTCGACCCGCACGACAAAGGTCCCGCGTGGTCGGATCCGGCCTCCGAGGACGAATGCCCGGTCGACGAGATGGACGGCTTCCCCCCGGGCGGCCAGCCGGACCGCCGTCAGGGCGTCGGTCACGGAGCCGTAGCGCCAGGCCAGCGCCGTCGTCCCCGCCGGCGGGTCGGCCTCCGGGTTTTCTGGACGCCATTCGACCCGGGGCGTGTCGAGTCCCTCGTCGGCCACATAGGCTGGCACATCGAAGAGAAGCGGCAGCGACCAGGCGGAGATATCGGAGGTCGCCGTGCCGACCAGGGGACGGGGGTCCATCATGGCTGCGGCGAAGCGCCCCAGCGGCTGATCGGTGGCGATCGCCAGCGTGCCTTGGGGGAGCGGCTCGAACAAAGACGCGGCACCCCGAAGCGGCGTCACGCGGTCGGGAGCCACCGGGGCGGCCGTCGCCTCGACCCTCACCCCCTGAGCGGCGAGGAGACGGGCGAGCCCCTCGACCCCCGGGGACGGGGGGACGAGATAGAACGCCGGCCGGTCCGGGGGGACGCGTCCGCTCGCCCAGAAACGGGCGAAGTCGCGAAGCCGCTCGTCCGACCCGGCCGCGGCCGCGCCCAGCGTGGCGAGCGCCGCCTGCAGGTGATGCTCGACCCGCTCGTCCAGAGACAGGACACCACTGGCCGTGGCCAGGGCGACGCCGGCGCGCCCGCCACCGGCCTGCTCGTAGGTCATCCCCGTCGCTCCGTGGAAGCTCGACCACGCGTCCGCGTAGCCGGGGTACAGAAGATCGAAATCCCGCCCCGTATAGTAGGCCCACCCGCGCGCCGTGAAGGCGCGGGCGTTGGCCTCCCCGAAGATCCTAGCCCATGCCAGCGTGCTCGCCGGCAGCAGCGGATGGACGGGCTCGGCCGGCGGAAAGAAGAAATAGGACGAGCCGGGATCCATCTCGTGGAAGTCGACGAAGACCTGGGGCAGCGTGGCGAGGTAGGCCTTCCAGCGGGCGCGCGTCTCCGGCATGACCCCCCACGCCCAGTCGCGGTTCAGATCGAACTGCAGGCCGTTGGTCCTCCCCGTGGGCCAGGGCGGCTGATGCTCCGCGGCCACTGGATGGGGATCAGGTTCCGGGCCCGCGACCGACCGGTACCAGCGGACGTAGCGTGCATGACCGTCGGGGTTCTGGAGCGGATCGACGACGACGATCATGCGCTCGAGCCACCCCCGGACCGTCGGATCGTCGGTCGCCGTGAGATGGTAGACGAGCTCCAGCGCCGCCTCGGGCCCCGCCGGCTCGTCTCCATGGACGCCGAAGGAGAGCCAGACGAACAGGGGATGCCCGTCCGGGACCGGCGGCCGGTCGGCGGCCCGGGAGAGCCCCACGTTCATCGCCCGCAGTCGTGCCAGTCGCGCCAGATTGCCGGGCGCGGAGATCCATGCGAGCACCAGTGGCCGCCCCTCGGCCGTGCGGCCGTAGCGCTCGAGTACGACCCGGGGCGACACCGAGGCCACCCGCTCCAGGACGCGCAGGATCTCGGCAGACGTCGTGAACCCGGCGCCGGTCGGGAACCCCCGGATCTCGGCCACCTCCGGCACCGCGGGATCGTACGGGCCCGGACCCGGCGGAAAGCTCTGCCCCGCGAGGGGCTCGGCGCGGCCGACGAGGATCCCTCCAATCAGCAGGGCCAGGTGCGGCCCGCGGCCCGCCGCGATCCGGATCAGATCCAGCCGCGCCTCCGAAAGTACCACAGCATCCCTCCGGTGATCGCGACCAGCACGCCCCACACCGCGACGTACCCATAACGCCAGTGGAGCTCCGGCATGTGGTCGAAGTTCATCCCGTAGACGCCCACGATGAACGTGAGGGGCAGGAGGATGGTGGCGAAGACGGTCAGCACCTTCATCACCTCGTTGAGGCGCTGGCTCACCACCGACAGGTAGGCGTCGAAGAGGCCGGCCAGGAGATCGCGGTACGAGTCGGCGGTCTCGGCCAGGCGCGCTGTGGAATCGTACAGATCGCGGTAGAAAACGACCGTCGGCTGGGCGATCATCGGGAAGGCGTCACGGCCGATGCGCGTGAAGACAGCGCGTCCCCGCTCTCCGGGGTCCATCCCGACGACGCCAGGTCGGCGAACGTCCGGAGCCCCCCGTCAGCGCAGAAGCGGAACACCCCGACCACTCTGCGCCCCCTCAGGCCATGTGCTCGATACAGCGGAACGCCGTGGGCAGCTCCTCCAGCCGGTCGCGCGGAATCGGCCGCCCGCAGATCTGGCACAGGCCGTAGCTCCCGTCGTCGATCCTCTCCAGCGCCGCCTGGATCCGGCGCAGCTCGGTGGCCTCCCGCTCCTCGAGGCGGATCAGGATGTCGCGATCCTTCTCCTCCTGCGCCCACTCCTCGAGCTCGCGGGGCATCTCCTGGAGACCGCTCAGCTCGTCGCGCAGACCGTCCAGCCGGCGACCGATCCTATCGCGCTCCTCCAGGAGGCGCTTCCGGAAGTGATCGAAGAAGGCCTTATTGCGCCGAGCGGTTTTCTTCGCGGTGGCCTTCCTGCGCCGGGGTTTGGCCGGCGCCTTCTTTCCCGTGGATTTCTTTCCGGAGGCCTTCTTGCGGGGGGCCCTGGCCGGGGTTTTCTTCTTGGTCTTCTTGGTCTTCTTGGTCTTCTTGCCGGTCTTCTTGCCGGTCTTCTTGCCGGTCGACTTCTTCCGGGAAGGCTTCTTCTTTCCGGCGTCGGACGGGCGTCCCTTCTTCCTGGACGCCTTGGAAGGCCGCTTCTTGCCGGCCTTCCGGGAACGCTTTCCGCCGCTAGACTTCTTCTTCGCCATGCGTGCTCCGGACAGGGTCAAGGGGGCGCCATTCTAGTCCCCCGCCCCCGGCCCCCGCAACCTTTCCGAGCTGCTTCGTCGGCAGAGTGACCGAGCGGGGGGTCATGCCTCCATAATGGCTGCTTACCCCGTCACTACCAGGGAGACCGCTCCTGCGCCCAATCCAGCGCCCGTTGGATCCGCCGGCGCCAACCGGAATCCTCGGCCCTCTCCGGATCCGCCCGTTCCATGACCTCCTCGAGGTCGCGGCCGATCATGACCGTCACGTCCAGATAGAGGCTCGAGTCCGGCGCGGATTCGATGGGTACGCCCTGCAGGACGGCCGCGACATCGCGGGCGTAGCCGGGGTTCCCGATCCGATCCAGGACGTGCGTCCGCTCATGGTCGAAGCGATCAGCGTTTCCGAAGTCCACCACGTCGAACCCGCGCCGACGCAGCAGCTCGGTCACTCGCTCCGCCGCCCCGGGCACACCCGACCCGTTTCGAACCTCGACCCGGATCCTCGCTCGGGATACGGGCGGAGCCGTCTCCTCCACCCCCGGCTCGGGTTCCGATGTCTCCCCGCCATCGAAGTGGCGCATGAGCGTCGACGCCGCGAACGCCCCGAGCACCAGCGCCAGGATCGCGATCCCTATTGTCTCGAGGCAGCCCACCATCCGGCCCAGGATCATGGCCCTTCCTCCATCCAGCTCTTCCACGCGCAGAGGCTCAGCGGATGGACGGGCCGGTCCCTGTCGGCGTCGTGGGCGAGCCTCAGCGAGAGCACACGCCGGGCGGCGTCGGTCAGACCCTGCCGGCCCTCACCCGCCCGCCGGCGGAGAGCCGCCGTCCGGAGCCGCTTCGCGTAGGGACGTCCGGGCTCGCAGAAGTCGGCCACGTAAAGGAGCCGGCCGATCGACCCCCAGTCGGGGTGCGCCGTCGGATGGTGCCGGACCGCCATCAGAACCTCCCGATCGGTCTCTCCGCGCGCGGCGGCCCAGACGGCGGCGGCCTGTGCGTGGAGGAGCGCGGGCGCGTGAACCAACGCCCACGGATCCGGCTTCTCGCCCGCCGCTTCGATTCGTGTCCTCGAGCTCTCCGGATCCTCCAGGCGCAGGACGTCGTGGATCCACGCGGCGCGCACGGCGGCGGCCGCCCGCTCCGCCGACCAGCCGCTCGCCTCGGCCATCTCTCGGACGGCCTCCACCACCCTGCGCACGTGAGCGAGGCGCCGGCCCGCCTCTTCCTCTTGCCTGGCGAGGCGGTGGACGACCGCCCGGGCGAGGCCGTCGTCAGTCGTGGCCCTGCTGTACATACGGCTCGAGGATGGAGCCGTTGGGGACGGTCGTCCGAACGACGTGGTTCCAGCCTTTCAGCTCGACGCCACGTCCGACGTGGGCGTCGACGATCCGTGAGAAGGGACCGATCACGCACTCCCGGCCAAGGCTGGATCCGCCCTCGATCACGACCCCGGGATAGATGAGGGTGTCGGGCCCGATGGCGACCGCGGCGTCGACGAGCGTCGTCTCCGGCGCGAGGAAGGTCACGCCCTCGATCATGAGCCGGCGCCGGATCCGCTCTCGCAGGACCGACTCCGCGCGAGCGAGCTGCACGCGGTCGTTGATCCCCATCACCTCGATCGGGTCGGCGAGGTCGCAGACCCGCCCGGGCAATCCCTCCAACACCAGAATCCTCATGACGTCGGTGAGATAGCGCTCGCCCTGGAGGTTGTCGGGCCCCAGCCGTTCGAGAGCGCCGTGGATTTCTGGCCAGCGGAAGCAGTACACGCCGGTGTTGATCCTGCGGATCGAGCGGATCTGGGCGTCCGCATCGATCTCCTCCACGATCCGCTGCACGCGATCCCCGGCGTCGGTCACGATGCGCCCGTAGCCGGTGGGGTCCTCGAAGACCGCCGCCAGGACGGTGGCCATCGCCTCACTCGCCCGATGGGTCTCGACCACGCTCCGCAGGGTCTCCGAGGTCAGGAGCGGCGTGTCGCCGCAGCAGACCAGGACGTCGCCGGCGAAGTCCTCGAGCGCGGACGCCGCCGAGAGAAGGGCGTGACCGGTCCCGAGCGGCTCCTCCTGCAGGGCCCAGGCGACATCCCCGCCGTCCACGGCATCTATGACCCGGTCGTGTTGATAACCGACCACGCCCACGACGCGCTTGGCGCCCGTTGCGCGGACCGCCTCCAGCACGTAGCGGATCATCACCTGCCCCGCCAGCGGATGCAGGACCTTGACGAGGGAGGACCTCATCCGCTTGCCCTCACCCGCGGCCAGGATCACCGCCGCCAGGGGTCGTCGTTCACTCCCCATCCGGGACCAGCATCAGGTTGTCGATGAGACGAGTCGAGGCGACCCGGGCCGCCACGACGGCTAGGGCCGGGCCGTCGATCCGCTCGAGCCGCTGGAAGAGATCCGGATCCACGACCGATGCGTACTCGACCTCCACGCCCGGTGTCCCGTTCAGCACCTCGATCATCGCGCGCTCGACCGATCGGGCTTCCCGCTCGCCTTCCAGGACCCGTAACCGGGCGGTCTCCAGGGATCGGAAGATGGCGCGGGCGCGCATCCGCACCTCGTCGGACAGATAGGCGTTTCGGCTCGACAGGGCGACGCCGTCCTCGTCGCGCACGATCGGCGCGACGACGATCTGGATCGGGAAGTCGAGGTCCGCGACGAGCCGCCGCACGGCGGCCGCCTGCTGGGCGTCCTTCTGGCCGAACACCGCCACGTCGGGCTGCACGATGTGGAACAGCTTGGTGACGATCGTGAGCACGCCCGCGAAGTGCCCCGGTCGGGCCGCGCCCTCGAAGTCCTCAACGATTCCCTCCATCGCGATCCGGCTGGCGAGCGGGCGTGGCATCATCTCCTCGAGCGACGGCACGAAGACGAGGTCGGCGCCGCGAACGGCGGCCAGCTCGATATCACGCTCGAGGTCCCTTGGGTACCGCTCCAGGTCCTCGCCGGGGCCGAACTGGAGCGGGTTGACGAAGATCGAGAGCGCCACCCACTTCTCCTTCTCCCGGGCCGCGTCGAGAAGCGAGAGGTGCCCCTCGTGGAGGGCTCCCATGGTCGGCACGAAGCCGATCCGCCGGCCCGCCTTGCGAGCCCGCGCGATCTCGGCCCGGCACTCGACGATCGTCTCGACCCGGAGGGTCACGGCCACGACTCCGCTTGGCCGGGAAACACCTCGTCCCGGACGTCGGCGACGAAGCGGCCCAGGGCATCCTCCAGCGCGTCGCCCAGCTCGGCGTAGCGGCGCACGAACTTCGGCCGGAAATCGGGCGTCAAGCCGAGCAGATCGTAGGTCACGAGGACCTGACCATCGGTTCCCGCTCCGGCCCCGATCCCGATGGTCGGGGCCTCCACGTTGACGGTGACCCGGGCCGCCAGGTCACGCGGAATCTTCTCGAGCACGATCGCGAAGCTGCCGGCGTCGGAGAGCGACCGGGCGTCCTCCACCAGCTCGGCGGCCCCGCTCTCGTCGGCCGCCCTGAGTCCGTAGCCACCGAAGGCGTGCACGGACTGTGGGGTGAGACCCAGGTGCCCCATCACGGGGATACCGGTCTCGACCAGCCGGAGCACGGTTTCCGCGATCCGCCGCCCGCCCTCGAGCTTGACCGCTTGGGCGCCGGTCTCCTTGAGGACCCGCCCCGCGTTCCGGAGCGCGTCCTCGGGCGAGACCTGGAACGACAGGAAGGGCATGTCCACAACGAGGAATGTCTCCGGCGCCCCGCGCCGGACCGCGCGAGCGTGGTAGATCATCTCGTCCACGGTCACCGGGATCGTCGTGGAATGGCCCGCGAAGACCTGCCCCACGCTGTCCCCGACCAGGATCCCGTCCACGCCCGCCGCGGCGACGTAGCGGGCCAACATCCAGTCGTAGGCGGTCAGGAAGACGATCTTCCGTCCCCGCTGCTTCATCTCCCGGAAGGTGTGGACGGTCGTCAACTCAGGGCAGCCATTCCGCCGGCGCGCCCGCCTGCCGGCACAATTCGAGGAAGAAGGATCGCTCTCCGAGCCGGGGGTGCGGGATCGTGAGCCCGTCCTCGTCGATCCGGCGCCCATCGTAGAGCAGGATGTCCAGATCGATCGTGCGAGGACCCCTGGGCGGCCCGGCGGTCCGGTCGCGTCCCAGCTCGCGCTCGACAGCGAGGCAGATCTCGAGCAGGGCCCGCGGCGACAGGGCGGTCTCGATCCCCAGCACCTGGTTCAGGAACTTCGGCTGGTCGGTCACGTCCACGGGATCCGTCTCGATCGTCGCCGAGCACGATACGATCCGCAAGTCGGGCTCGTCGATCAGCGCGGCCCGCGCGTCGCCCAGGTGCCCTTCCCGGTCGCCCAGGTTGGACCCCAGGCTGACGAACGCCCGCACGGGACGCCCCGGGGTCATGGTCGCTGGATCTCGACCTCGACCGAGTCGAGCGGTCCGGCCAGCGCGGCCCACGGCTTCCGGCACCGCACGGTGACGCGCTCGACGCCCTCGACGGCCAGCGCGCGCGCGGCGATTCGCTCCCCCAGCGTCTCCAGCAGGTGGGGCGCCTCGCGAGCGTCCTTGCTCATCGTCTCGGCCACGGCCGCGTGAAGGTCGCGATAGTCGACGCCGTCGGCGAGGTCGTCGCTGGTCGCCGCCCGCCGCAGGTCGGCCACGACCTCGAGATCGACCTCGATCGGCTGCGGGATCTCGCGTTCGTGGGGGAGGTCCCCCACGAGGGCGAAGAAGCGCATGCCGGTCAAGCGGATCGTGTCCATCGACAGTCAGGGCACCACGAGGATGCGGATCGACCGATCGACCCCCCCGATGGAAAGACGCGCCACATAGACGCCCGCCGCGACCTCCATTCCCGTATCGCTCCGTCCATCCCAGGTGGTGGCCTGATCGCCGGGGATCACCACGCGGTCGAGGAGGGTGCGGACCGGTCGTCCCAGCACGTCGTAGATGACGAGCCGCGCACGGATGTCGCTCCCGTCCCCCGGAACGCTGAACGGGATCGTCGTCGAGCCCCCCGATCGGAACGGATTGGGGAAGTTCTGCGCGAGCTCGACGTCATCGGGTAGAGGCGGGGGCGGGGGCGGCGTCTGTCCGAGAATGCGGTCGAAGTAGATCTCTCGCGCGTTCTCCGCGGCCAGCTGGAGCGCGGCTCGATCGGCGGCCGCCACCAGGGCCACCGCCACCGTGTCGCTCGCGCCGGCCGCCAGGGTGAGCGGGCCCCGACCGATGACCTGGAACACGTCGGCGGACTCGCTCACCGTCGTCCGGCTCTGACCGCTGGTCAGCAGATCCCATTTCTCGGCGTCCGAGAACTCCCCGGCGAAGAGGTCCGGCGCCTCGGCGCCCTGGACTCCGCGTCCGGCCGGTGGGTTCCCGATCGTGCTCTCGACGATCTCGTCCCGGGTCACGGCGGCGAAGGCAACCTGGGCCACCGGGACGTCGTCGAGCCAGACGACGCCCAGGGCCGGCTGACTCGCCGAACCCTCGACGAATCCCAGCCGCCGGGATGGATCCCAGCCCGCCGTCTCCCGGGGATCGCCTTCCGTTCCCGGGAGATCCCAGTCGGTGAAGAGGCCGACCCTGAGGGCTGCGAGGGTCTGCGAAGAAGCGTTGGTAAGAACGTATTGCAGGATCACCAGGCCGTCGGCGGCGGCGTCTCCGAACGCGAACGACTCCTGACGCACCCGGAGGCCCAGCGGCTGGAGCGCGTGCCGGTCGTCGTACTCCGCGACGATGCGCTGACCGTCGAAGGCCCGGTCCTCGACCAGCCCGGCGCCGGGCAGCGGGCTCCAATCGGTGCTGTTCTGCGTGTCTTCGCCGTACGGAATTGCATCCGACAACCGGTCGGGACCGTTGCCGATCATCAGCCCGCCATGAAACAGCCAGTTCGGGCTGTCCGGCGGGAACCGGAACCCGTCCCCCAGCAGCTGGAAGCCGGTCTCGTGCAGCCCGGTGTAGAAGCCGAGCCCGCCGGAGTTGGTCACGGTCAGCCGGACCTGGCCCTCGTCGTGGGTCGCGAAGGCGCGCGGGATCGGCTGCCCCGCCTTCACGATCATGCGAAAAGGGCCGACGGGGGCGCCCTGAATCGCCACGTCCAGCACGACGTCCGAGCCGGGCTCCACGCCCTCGTCGAGCCTGACCTCGAACGACTCCGACCCGGGGTCGATGAGCTCGCCCGTGCCGGCCGCGGCGAGCGGGACGCTGGCGCGGATGACGGTGATACCCGTGGTCGGGCTCGAGAGCGTGGCGATCGTGGCCGGGATGACGGGGCCGTGGTTGGTCAGGACCGGAGCCAGGGCGTGCATGGCGCCGGCCCGGAGGATCAAGGCTTCCTCGATCCCGGCCGGGCCCAGCTTGCCCGAAGCCACGGCGGCCTGGCGGAACCCGACCAGACGGGCGAGGGGCTGAGCGGGGACCTCCACCTGCGCCAGGGCGGCCGCGGCATCCACCAGGCCGGCGCCGGTTTCGTTGTCGTCGCCGGGAGAGCCCAGATCGCGGGCCGTCTCGAACACGATCGTCTTGGCATCTTCGGGCGTGAGCGTCGGGTTCTTGGATCGCATGAGCGCAAGGATGCCGGCCACCATGGGGGTCGCGAACGAGGTCCCGCTGACCGTCGTGAAATCGTTGAACAGGCTCCGGGTCGTCACGTTCTCGCCCGGCGCCACCACTTCGGGCTTGATCGCGAACGGCTCACCGCAGGCGGAAGGGCCCCGCCCCGAGGTCCCCGACACCTGGTCGCTCGCGTCTACGGACCCGACGGCGAAGGCATTGACCGGGGAGTCCGCCCGGCTCGCTGGTGATGTGATCCCCTGCTCGCCCTGGTTCCCGGCCGACCATACCACGATCGCCCCGGCCGCTTCCAGCGCGTCGATCGCGTCGTCGAAGATCATGTCGCAGGGGAGCACGCCCTGGTCGTCGAGCGTGGTCAGGCCGTACGAGTTGTTGACCACGTCGGGGACATCGGAGCGGGTAGCGGCATCCCCGTCCGGGTCGCTCAGCCATTGGAACGCCTTGATGACGTTGGAGACGTACGCCTCGCTTTCCTCGAAGACGTCGGCCGCCATCCACGTCGCATCGAACGCGACCCCGAACGTCTCCTCCCCACCGGTCATGACCCCCATCGTGGCCGTCCCGTGACCGGTCCCGATCGAGAGATCGTCCTCCGGGAAGACGCTGAGGGTGACGGGAGCGAACCAGGTCGCGTCGCTCCCGGCCAGCCGGCCCCGCCAGCGGTCGCCGAAGGTATCGTCCTCGCCGTTCACGCCGGTGTCCACGTTGGCCACAATCGCCCCCAGGCCGGTGATCCCCTGCGCCCAAACGTCGGGGACGCGGATCCGGACCAGCTCGTCGACCGGCACCTGGGTTGTCTCTGACACGGGGGCGGCCGGGCCCGCCGTATCTTCCCCCAGCACGATCCTCCGATCGGGGACGACTTCGTCCACCGCCGGATCGGCCGCCAGCCGGTCGATCCACGCCGGGTCGACCTCGGCCACCACGGCGTTGACGATCCACAGGCGATCCAGCTCGACGAGCGCCCCCTCGCGGCGCGCTTCCTCGAGGACGGGTCGGGCGACCGCGTAGCTCGTGGCGTGGATGGAGCGGAGACCTTCGACGACCCGCTCGTGGCGCACGTCGAGCGTCACCGCGGGGCCGCGAACGGTGGCCAGGAGAGACAGCCGCGCCTGGCCGTCGGCGAGGCGGATGATCACCCGCTCCGGGGCCGACGGGGGCGGCGCGAGCCCCGCGCCGGCGAGCGTCGCGAG
>JBOHRW010000235.1:0-4518 GCA_050732935.1 Gemmatimonadota bacterium | reverse complement strand
GGTCGCACGCGCGTACGGCTTCCTGACCGAAGGGTACCGGAAGGACGTCGACGAGCTCTTCAACGGCGCGTACTTCGACGAGGAGTACGACGAAATGGTGCTCGTCAAGGACATCGAGTTCTACAGCCTCTGCGAGCATCACCTGCTCCCGTTCTTCGGCAAGGTCCACGTCGCGTACCTGCCCCAGCGAAAGATCGTCGGTCTGTCAAAGATCCCGCGGCTGGTCGACCTCTTCGCCCGCCGGCTTCAGGTCCAGGAGCGGATGACCAAGGAGATCGCCGAGATGATGATGGAGCGGCTCGATCCGCTGGGGGTGGCGGTGGTCGTCGAGGCGCGCCACCTCTGCCTGGTGATGCGGGGAGTCGAGAAACAGCACTCCACGATGACGACGAGCCACATGCTGGGGAACTTCCGGGACCACCAGCCGACCCGCCTGGAGTTCATGAACCTGATCGCATGCCACGGCGTGTGAGCGGTCCGCGGTGTCTCCGGTCGCCCGCGGCGGCGGCGCTTTTCTTGCTGGCCGCCCTCGTCGGTTGCGGCGGGTCGAACTCCTCGCCCGAAGGAGCGGTCCAGGGGTTCCTGGACGCGCTCGCGGACCGGGACACGGTCCGGTTCCAGGCTTCGTTCAGGGCGGATACGCGCGATCTGGTCGCCGAGATCGAGTCCCTGAGCGCGGTCGCCCAGGGAACCGAGGGCGCTCTCGGCCTCGAGGACTGGTGTCGCGCCTTCTGCGGCGGGACCGTCGAGGGTTCGACGCTTCACGGCGACTCGGCCACGGTCCGGGTACGCGTCGAGCAGAACGTCGAGGAGATCCCGGTCGTTCGCGAAGGGGACGGCTGGCGGATCGACATCACGCCCCGGCTCGACGAGGCCATTCAGATCCTGCGGCTGGCCGTGTCCGCGACCGAGATCCCCGCCGACCCTTCCGGCGCAGGCGACACGACCGACCCGGCGGGAATCTCGCCGGGGGACTCGGCACCGGGCGTCCCGGTGCCGTAGCGGGCTCCCCGGGAGACTGGCGCTTGTCGGTCCCCCATGGTATCGTAATCCGAAAGAAACCCGAAAACGATCCACGGACGCCCTAGGGGGGCGGGAGGAGCCAGACGGATGGAGATCACCAAGGAGCAGGAGAAGGCGCTCGGCCTCGCCATCACCCACATCGAGCGGCAGTACGGCAAGGGCTCGATCATGCGGCTCGGCACGGACCGGAGGATCCAGGTCGAGGCGATATCCACCGGGGCCTTCAACCTGGACGTCGCGATCGGGGTGGGCGGGATCCCCAAGGGTCGCGTCACCGAGATCTACGGGCCCGAGTCGAGCGGCAAGACGACGCTCGCCCTGTCGGTCATCGCCAGCGCCCAGAAGCAGGGCGGGATCGCCGCCTTCATCGACGCCGAGCACGCGCTGGACGCCGACTACGCGCGGAAGCTCGGGGTCGACATCGACAACCTGCTGGTCTCCCAGCCCGACACGGGCGAGCAGGCGCTCGAGATCGCCGAGGTGCTGGTGCGGTCCAACGCGGTCGCCGTGGTCGTCGTGGACTCGGTGGCAGCGCTTGTCCCCAGGGCCGAGATCGAGGGCGAGATGGGAGACAGCCACGTCGGGCTCCAGGCGCGGCTCATGAGCCAGGCGCTCCGCAAGCTGGCCGGGGCCATCAACCGCTCGCAGACCGCGGTCATCTTCATCAACCAGATCCGCGAGAAGATCGGCGTCATGTTCGGCAACCCCGAGACCCAGCCGGGCGGCCGGGCGCTCAAGTTCTACTCGTCGGTGCGGCTCGACATCCGGCGCGTGGGCGGGGTCAAGGACCGTGACGAGTACGTGGGGAATCGCTGCCGGGTGAAGGTCGTCAAGAACAAGGTCGCCCCGCCCTTCAAGCAGGCCGAGTTCGACGTCATCTACGGCGAGGGGATCAGCCGCGAGGGTCTGCTCCTCGACGAGGGCGCAGACCACAACGTCGTCGAGAAGTCCGGCGCCTGGTACAGCTACGGCGAGACCCGCCTCGGCCAGGGCCGCGAGAACTCGCGCCTGTTCCTCAAGGACAACCCCGACATCGCCGACCAGATCGAGAACCACCTCAAGGTCGAGATGGGGATTTATCAGCCGGAGGGTGAGAAGCCCGACGCCGGCGCGGCCGAGGTCGAGGGCGCCAAGGCGGAGGAGACGGCGGGGAGCCAGAAGGAGTAGGGGGGGCGGCCGCTGCCGCGCCCACTGTCGTCCGCCCGGCTCGCAAGAATGGCGTTCCTATCGGAGTCTGGATGAGACAGGAGATCGATGTTCTAACCGACGAGAGCATGTGAGCGAGCCCCGCCGCCTCGACCTCGACACCTGGAACCGCCGCGAGCACTTCGCCTTCTACCGGGGCTACGACAACCCGTACTTCAACATCTGCGCCCCGGTGGACGTGACGCGGCTCCTGGAGCGGTGCCGGTCCGAGGGAGGACCCTCCTTCTTTCTCGCTTCGCTCTGGGCGTCGCTGACGGCGGTCAACGAGATCGAGGAGCTCCGCTACAGGATTCGTGGCGACGATGTCGTCGTGCACGAGATCGTCCACGGGGGCTCGACGGTGCTCGTGCCGGACGGGACCTTCCGCTTCGGGTACTTTGACTACAATCCGGATTTCGAGCGCTTCGCCGGGGACGCGTCGGCCGTCCTGGAGCGCGTGCGTGCGAGGATGGGCCCCCTCGAGGCCCGACCCGAGCGGGATGACATGATCCACCACTCGATCATCCCGTGGGTGGCCTTCACGAGCTTCTCTCACGCCCGCCGCTGGGGAACGGAGGACTCGGTCCCGAAGGTCGTGTTCGGGCGGCATCATCGAGAGGGTGACATCGACAGGATGCCGGTCTCGATCGAGGTTCACCACGCGCTCGTGGACGGGCGCCACGTGGGGCGCTTCTTCGAGCGCTTCCAGCACCATCTGGAACACCTTACGGCCGCCTCATCGTCGACAGGTGACGTGCGGTCTCCGGTCGGCGAGGAGAGGGAATGCCATGGCTGACGGCGTCGACCGCCGGACGTTTCTCGGGAGCGGCCTGGCCGCGGGAATCGCGGGGGCGATCGGGTCGTCTCCGCTCCGAGCGGCAGGGGCGGGCAAGCGGCTACCGTGCTTCACCGCGCCCGACTTCGAGCTCCAGGAGGCGACGATCGCCGACCTCCAGGCGAAGGTGGAGTCGGGTGAGTACACGGCGCGCTCCCTGGCCGAGGCGTACCTGGAGCGGATCGAGGCGCTCGACCGTGATGGTCCCGAGCTACGCGCCGTGCTCGAGCCGAATCCCGATGCGCTCGAGATCGCGGACGACCTGGACGCCGAGCGCCGGGCCGGAAACGTGCGGGGGCCCCTGCACGGTATCCCGGTCCTCCTCAAGGACAACATCGATACCGCCGACCGCCTGCAGACGACGGCCGGCTCGCTGGCGCTGCTGGGAACGACGCCCGCCCGTGATGCGTTTGTCGTGGGCAGGCTTCGCGAGGCGGGCGCGGTGATCCTGGGGAAGACCAACCTCAGCGAGTGGGCGAACTTCCGCTCGACCGCCTCGTCGAGCGGCTGGAGCGCCCGCGGGAGCCAGGCCAGGAACCCCTACGTGCTGGACCGGACCCCGTGCGGATCCAGCTCGGGCTCGGGGACGGCGGTCGCCGCGAACCTATGTGTGGTCGCGGTCGGGACGGAGACCGACGGCTCGGTGGTTTGCCCCTCGTCCGCCAACTCGATCATCGGGATCAAGCCCACGCTGGGCCTCCTGAGTCGGACCGGCATCGTCCCCATCGCCCACAGCCAGGACACGGCGGGACCGATGGCCCGCACGGTGACCGACGCCGCGATCCTGCTGGGAGCGATGGCGGGTGTCGATCCGGACGACCCAGCGACAGCCGAAGGGCGCGGACGGTCGCATGCCGACTACGCGTCAAACCTCGATCCGCGTGGGCTCGAAGGCGCCCGGATCGGCATCCCGCGCGAGGAATTCTTCGGCTACAGCGAGGAGACGGACCGGATCGCGGAGACGGCGATCGAGGCGCTACGGGAGGGGGGAGCCGTCCTCGTCGATCCGGTGACGCTCCCGCACGCGGGCGACTACGACGAGAGCGAGTACGAGGTTCTGCTCTACGAGTTCAAGGCCGATCTGAACGCGTATCTGGCCGGGCGAGCTGGGGCTCCGGTCCGGACCCTCGCCGATCTGATACGATTCAACGAGGAGCGGCGGGAAGTGGAGATGCCGTTCTTCGGCCAGGAGATCTTCGTTCAGGCCGAAAAGAAGGGACCGCTCACCGAGGCGGCCTACCTGGAGGCGCTCGAGAAGAATCACCGGCTCTCCCGCGCCGAGGGGATCGACCACGTCATGGACGAGCACCGCCTGGACGCTCTCTTCGCGCCCACGACCAGCCCGCCATGGACGATCGACCTGGTGAACGGCGACCACGGCCTGGGCGGCTGCTCGACCCCGGCCGCCGTGGCGGGCTACCCGCACGTCACGGTGCCGGCCGGCTACGCGTTCGGGCTGCCGGTCGGCGCCTCCT
>JBOHRW010000234.1:0-38930 GCA_050732935.1 Gemmatimonadota bacterium | reverse complement strand
CTTCGGGGCTTCGGCGCCCGGCGCGACCAACATGGAGAAGTTCGGCTTCACGCCCGAGCGGATCGCCGGGGCCGTGCGCGAGATGGCAGGCCAGCCGGCAGCAGGCGAGCCGGCCCACGCCTGACGGCAACTGGCCAGACCGCAAGCCTTGCCCCGCAAAGATTCGTTGCCCCAACACCTCTTGACATTAAGATTAAGGGTGAATTAGTCTATTGTCTAAATTTAGTTAGAAGGCTAAACGACTATGAATCCGCTCTTCCAAAACCCGTACCGTCCAGGTGCGGGGCATCCTCCGCCCTACCTAGCTGGCCGGGAGCCCGAGATCCGGGACTTCGAGAGACTCCTTCAGCAAACCAGGATCCTGGAGAACATGATCCTGACTGGTCTGCGAGGAGTCGGTAAGACCGTCTTGCTTGATACGCTCAAACCGATTGCTATTAGATATGGATGGGGTTGGATAGGTACAGATATGTCAGAGTCAAGCAGCGTCAGCGAGGAGAAGATGGCGATGCGCCTCCTCACCGACTTCTCTGTGGTGACAGCCGGCCTTGTGGCTCCTACTGGCAAACGCGAACCCGGATTTCTTGGCAGAGCGCAACAACGGAGTCTCAATTACGAGGCACTCTTGACTCTTCACCATACGATCCCAGGTCTGCCGTCGGACAAATTGAAGGGCGTGCTTGAAGCGGTTTGGACCGCGCTGAGCCCTAAACCGAAGGGGTTCATTTTTGCCTATGACGAGGCTCAAAATCTATCCGACCATGCCAGTAACGAGGAGTACCCACTCTCCCTCTTGCTGGAGGTCTTTCAGTCCCTTCAAAAGAAGGGTTTCCCATTCATGCTGATTCTAACAGGGCTTCCGACCCTCTTCCCCAAGCTCGTCGAGGCTCGAACCTTTTCCGAGCGCATGTTCCACATTGTTACGCTCAATCGTCTTGCAGAAGGGGATAGTCGGGATGCCATTCTCAAGCCCGTTGAGGCGGCTGGATGCCCGATACAATTCACTGAAGAATCCGTTCAGACGGTGATCGAAGCCTCGGCCGGCTATCCTTACTTCATTCAGTTCATCTGTAGGGAGGTTTATGACGTATTCATCCAGATGATCGAGGATGGGGCTAAGCCTTCCGTACCCATTGACTCAATAATCCGAAAGCTGGACGAGGATTTCTTCGCTGGCAGGTGGGCCCGGGTCAGTGATCGACAACGCGATATGTTGTGGGTGGTTGCGCAGGTAAGGGCCAAGGATTTCGAGTTCACGGTTCAAGAAATCAGCGACCTCTCTCACCAGCTCTTGGAAAAACCCTTCAGCCCGAGCCATACCAATCAGATGCTTTCCGCTCTTTGTGATAAGGGACTCATCTTCAAGAATCGACATGGGAAATACTCCTTCGCCGTCCCTCTTTTGGGCGACTTCATTCTTCGTCAGCGCCCAGCGGTAACCAGCCCATGATCGTCGCGTTCGGATGCGACCACGCGGGGTTTCTCCTCAAGGCCCGTCTTCTCGAGGCCATCGCCGAAGCCGGTCACGAAATCCTCGACTGTGGCGCCCACGAGGTGATCCCCGACGACGACTACCCGGATTACGCCCGCGCCGTGGGCACGGCGGTCGCGACCGGACGGGCCGAGAGGGGGGTCATCGTGTGCGGGAGCGGCGTCGGGGTCGCGGTGGCCGCCTGCAAGATTCCGGGGATCCGGGCCTCCATGTGCCACGACACCTACAGCGCCCGGCAGGGGGTCGAGCACGACGCGATGAACGTGCTGACCCTGGGCGCCCGCGTGATCGGCTCCGAGCTCGCGGCCGAGCTCGTCTCGGCGTTCCTGGCCGCCCGCTTCTCGGGGGCCGAGCGCCACCGGCGGCGGCTCGCCAAGATCGAGGAGCTGGAGCGCGATGCCCTCCGCCGCGGTTCCATCCCTTCACCGGGCGCCTAGGACCCCCCGGCCCCGGACGTTCACCGTTTGTAAGCCGCCCTACGTGCGGCCCCCCCGGGGCGGCACTACCTTCCCTTCGAGCTTGACTTTCACACACCCATCCGGGAGGATCCCATGTCCAATCCGCTCCTCCGTCTCCGCGAGCTCGGACAATCGGTCTGGCTCGATTATATCCGCCGCGATCTCTTCGAGGGCGAGCTCGATCGGCTGATCGAAGAGGATGGCCTGGCCGGAATGACGTCAAACCCGACGATCTTCGACGGCGCCATCAGCGACACCGACCTATACGACGATGTGATCCGCGAATGCGGCGCCGACATGGAGCCGGACGAGATCTTCGAGAAGCTCGCCGTCGCCGACGTCCAGGAGGCGGCGGATCACTTCCGGCCGCTGTTCGACGAGACCGAAGGTCGCGACGGGTTCGTCTCCATCGAGGTCCGGCCCGCCCTGGCCTACGACACGGAGGGCACGATCGAGGAGGTGCGGCGTCTCTGGACGTCGTGCGCCCGCCCCAACGTCATGGTGAAGATCCCCGGGACCCGCGAGGGTCTCCCGGCCATCCGCCAGTGTCTCGCCGAGGGGATCAACATCAACATCACGCTCCTCTTTTCGGTGGACCGCTACCTCGAGGTCATGGAGGCCTGGTTCGACGCCTTCCGTGCGCGGGTCGATCGGGGCGAGCCGGTGGCCCGCCTCGCCTCCGTGGCGAGCTTCTTCGTCAGCCGGGTCGACACCAAGGTCGACGGTTGGCTCGAGAAGCTCCTCGAGAAGACCGACGACGAGGGCGAGCGGGAGCGGATTCACGGCCTTCTTGGACAGATCGGGATCGCGAACGCCAGAATAGCGTACGGGCGGTTCGAGGAGCGCTTCCGCTCGGCCGACTTCGCTGCTCTCGAGGAGGCCGGCGCGCGGCTGCAGCGGCCGCTGTGGGCGTCGACATCGACCAAGGACCCCGACTATCCCGATGTCTACTACATCGACAACCTGATCGCCCCCGACACGGTCAACACGGTGCCCCCGGACACGCTGGACGCATTCCGTGACCATGGCGACCCCGAGGTCCGGATCTATGACGACCGTGACGAGACGCACCGCATGATGGAGGTCCTCGACGATCTTGGGATCGACTTTGGAGAGGTCACGCGCGAGCTGGAGGAGGAAGGCGTCGACAAGTTCGCGAAGTCGTACGACGACCTCCTCCAGACGATCCGCGAGGAGCGCGCCCGGGTGACCGCCACCTAGGACCCGCGATCACCCGACCAACCGGACCACCGGGACATGACCCTGATCGAGATCGCCCGCGCGCTCGGCTTCTCCTTCACCTCGGGCGTAAACCTCTACGCCACCGTGGCGATCCTCGGTCTGGCCGTCCGCTACGGATGGGTCGACCTGCCCGTCCAGTTCGAGGTCTTCGACAACGACCTGGTCATCTACGGCGCGATCGCCATGTACATCGTGGAGTTCCTGGCCGACAAGATTCCTTGGGTGGACTCGCTGTGGGACGCCGTCCATACGGTCATCCGCCCACTGGGAGGAGCGCTGATCGCGGTGGCGGCGGTGGGCGAGGCCTCGCCGGGCGTGGAGGCGCTGGTGGCTCTTCTCGGGGGCTCTGTGGCGGCCACCAGTCACTTCGCGAAGGCGGGATCGCGGGCCGTGATCAACACCTCGCCGGAGCCGGCCTCCAACACGATCGCCAGCCTGCTGGAGGACGTGCTGGTCTTCGGGCTGGGGCTGCTGGCGCTGCTGTTCCCGATCGTCGCCCTGATCCTGGTGGTCGCCCTGCTCGTCCTCATCCTGTTCTTCTCGGTGCGTCTCTTTCGCGCAGCACGGCGGCGCTTGCGCCGCGTACGACCCGCCCCGACGGCGATCTGACGCATGCCCAATCGACGAAGATGAATCCCGTGACGGAGAGGAGCTTCCCATGACATCCCAGCTCGGCCTGGTCGGCCTGGGCACCATGGGCGCGAACCTCGCCCTCAACCTCGACGACCACGATGTGTCGGTGGCCGCGTGGGACATCAGCCCCGAGGCGGTCCGTCAGTTCCTGTCCGAGAACCCGGAACGGGGCTTCACGGGAGCGACCAGCCTGGCCGAAATGGTCGAGTCCCTCGAGCGTCCGCGGCGGATCCTGCTCCTGATCCCGGCCGGCAAGCCGGTCGAGCAGACGATCGACGCCCTCGAGCCCCACCTCGATCAAGGCGACCTCGTCCTCGACGGCGGCAACTCCCACTTCGAGGACACCGAGCGACGCGGGCGGAAGCTGGCGGAGAGGGGCGTTCATTTCTTCGGCGTCGGTGTCAGCGGCGGAGCCGAGGGCGCGCGGCACGGCCCGGCGATCATGCCCGGCGGGCCGCGGGAGCCCTACGAGCGGATCCGTCCGATCCTGGAGGCGATCGCCGCCCGCACGGAGACGGGTCCTTGCGTGGCGTACCTGGGCTCCGGCGGCGCGGGCCATTTCGTGAAGATGGTCCACAACGGCATCGAGTACGCCGACATGCAGGGGATCGCCGAGGCGTACGACTTCCTCTCGCGCGGGCTCGGCTACGACGCGCCGGCGCTGGCCCGGACGTTCGGCGCCTGGAACGAAGGCGAGCTGGAGTCGTTTCTCCTCGAGATCACGGCCCAGATCTTCCGCGTCACCGACGAGCGCTCCGGCGAGCCGCTCGTCGAGCGCGTGCTCGACGAGGCCGCCCAGAAGGGGACCGGCCGCTGGACGGCGATCACCGCGCTCGAGCTGGGGGCGCCGGTCCCGTCGATCGTGGCGGCAGTGGACGCTCGCGTGCTCTCCAGCCGGCGCGAGGAGCGGATCGCCGCCAGCCGCCGGTTGGCCGGCCCCGCCTTCGCTCTCCCCGACAACGAGCGCCGGGATCTCGCCGAGGACGTCCGCAAGGCGCTCTACGCCTCGCGGATCTGCGCGTTCGCCCAGGGCATGGACCTCATCCGCCAGGGCTCGCTGGATCACGGCTGGGAGATCCCGCCGGACGAGGTCGCGCGGATATGGACCGGGGGCTGCATCATCCGCACGCGGCTGCTCGATCCGATCCGCGAGGCGCTCCGGCGCCAGCCCGACCTGCCGAACCTGCTCCTCGACGAGGCGCTCGGCCGGGAGGTGGAGGAGGCTCAGGACGGATGGCGGCGCGCGGTGGCGTCGGCGGCGCGGATCGGGCTGCCCGCGCCGTGCTGGAGCGCCGCTCTGTCGTACTTCGACGCCTTCCGCACGGAGCGGCTGCCTCAGAACCTGACCCAGGCCCAGCGGGACTGGTTCGGCGCCCACACGTACCATCTCCTCGACGAGCCCGAGGGCGATGCCGTCCACACCGACTGGGCCGCGCTCGCCGCGGAAGCGCGCGCATGAGCCCCCGGGTGACCCAGTCCCGCTCGTCGGTCCGCCCCGGGAAGTTCCGGATGCCCAAAGTGGGCGGTTGCACGCTCGTGATCTTCGGGGCCACCGGTGACCTCACTGAGCGCTACCTGTTGCCGGCCCTCTTCCGGCTGGCCCGGGAGCGCTGCGTCGGGGGCGACTTCCAGATCCTGGGCGTCAGCCGGGGCGAGATGTCGGACGGCACGTTCCGCTCGAAGATGAGGGAGGCGGTTCGAGAGCACGTCCACCAGTTGGACGAGGGGCTCTGGGATCGCTTCGCCGAGCGCATCCATTACATGGCCGCCGACCTGAAGGACGACCAGGCCTATCGGGAGCTGGCCCGCCGTCTGGACGAGCTCGGCGTGGGCGAGGCGGCCGCGTCGAACCACCTCTTCTACTTCGCCGTGCCGCCTTCCCTGGCGCCGGACATCATCCGCGGGCTCGCCTCCGTGGAGCTGACCGACGAAGGGAAGGGCTTCACGCGGATCGTCGTCGAGAAGCCGTTCGGACGCGATCTGGAATCGGCGCGGCGCCTCAACGAGGAGATCGCGCGCTTCTTCGGGGAGGACCAGGTGTACCGGATCGACCACTACCTGGGCAAGGAGACCGTGCAGAACATTCTCGCCTTCCGGTTCGGGAACACGATGTTCGAGCCGATCTGGAACCGGAACTACGTCGACCATGTCCAGATCACCGCCGCCGAGACGATCGGGGTCGGCGACCGGGCGGGATTCTACGACGGCGCCGGAGCCCTCCGCGACATGATCGCCAACCATCTGCTCCAGCTCGTCACGCTCACCGCCATGGAGCCCCCCATCGCCTACGACGCGCATTCGGTGCGCGAGGAGAAGGTCCAGGTCCTGCGCTCCGTTCCGATCCTGTCCCCGTCCCAGGTGCAGGGCCGGACGGTGCGCGGCCAGTACGGTCCCGGCAGCATCCAAGGCGAGGATGCCCGGGGCTATCGGCAGGAGGAGGGGGTCGAGGACGACTCGATCACCGAGACGTATGCCGCGGTGGAGCTCTGTATCGAGAACTGGCGCTGGGCGGGCGTGCCGTTCTACGTCCGGACTGGCAAGCGCCTGGCGCGCGACCTGACAGAAATCGCGATCATCTTCAAGCCCACGCCGCACACGCTCTTCCAGTCCACCGACGACCGCGTTCCCCCCAACGTGCTCGTGATCCGGCTGAAACCGGACGAGGGGATCGACGCCACCTTCAGCGCCAAGGTGCCCGGTCAGGGGATGCGCACCTCGCGGGTGCGGCTGGAGTTCGACTACGAGGATGCCTTCGGGATCGAGCTCCCGGACGCCTATCGCACGCTCCTCCTGGACGCCATGCAGGGCGATGCGACGCTGTTCACGCGTGGCGACGAAGCCGAGGCTCAGTGGCGGCTGATTACGCCCATCCTGGACGCATGGAGCGAACAGGAGCCCCCCGATCTCCCCAACTACGCCGCCGGGAGCCAGGGGCCCGAGGCCGCCGCCCGGCTGACCGCACGGAACGGCCACGCCTGGCGCGACATCGTCGCCGCAGCGGACCGCGCCGCACCGACGGAGCAGATTTCCCGCGATGTGGAAGCGACGGCTGCCGGCGACGGCGGTCCGTCCTAGTGCCCGGTGGCAGGAAGTCCGAGCCTGTCACCCTCGTCTTCGAAGACCCCGCAGCGCTCCACGCCGCCGCCGCCGAACGGATCGCCCGCGAAGGCAAGCGCGCCGTCTTTGAGCGCGGCCGGTTCCTCCTGATCCTGACCGGCGGCTCGACGGTGAAACCGGTCTACGAGCGCCTGGCTGAGGAGCCCTGGCGCTCGGAGATCGCATGGGATGCGCTCGACGTCTTTTTCACCGACGAGCGGTGCGTCCCGCCGGACCACCCGGACAGCAACTTCGGGATGGCCAGCGCCGCGCTCCTCGATCGGGTCCCGGTTCCCTGCGAGCGGATCCATCGCATGCGCGGGGAAGACCCCAACCACGAACGCTCGGCGATCGCCTACGAGCACCGGATCCGGACCGCCCTGGACCTCGCTCGGGGCGAGCCTCCGCACTTCGACCTGATCCTTCTGGGTCTGGGACCCGACGCGCACGTGGCGTCGCTGTTCCCGGGCGACCCCCAGGCAAGTGTCGAGGACCGGCTGGTGATCGCGGTCGAGCACGCCGTCGATCCTCCGCCCCGGGTGGACCGGATCTCGCTCACCGCTCCGGCCCTGAACGGGGGCCGCGCAACCCTCTTCGTAGCCAGCGGCGGCGGGAAGGCGGCGGCCGTCAAGGCCGTCCTCGAGGGACCGCCCGATCCGGAGCGCTACCCCGCTCAGCGGATCGATCCTCTCCTCGCTCCTCCGGTCTGGCTGCTGGACGGTCCGGCGGCGGGGGATCTGGCCCGGTGAGCGCCCCCCGGTCGCTCGTCCTGGCCGGCGACGTGGGCGGCACCAAGCTCAATCTGGGGCTCGCCAGGACGCGCGGGGAAGGTGTCGAGGTGATCGCCGAGGAGCGCTACGAGAGCGACGACTTCGACGGCCTCGCGGCGGCGGTCAGGTCGTTTCTCGAGGAGCGCGGGAAGGATCTCTCGGGCGGAAGGATCGAGCAGGCCTGCTTCGGCGTCGCTGGGCCCGTCCTCGGGGAGCGTTCGGTCCTCACCAACCTGCCCTGGCGTCTCGACGAGGGCACGCTCGAGCGCGAGCTGGGAATCGAGGAGATCCTGTTCCTCAACGACCTCGAGGCGACCGCCTACGGGCTTTCCACCCTCTCCGAGGACGGGCTCTCCACCCTCCACCCAGGCCGTGTCCGCGGGTCGACCCGGGCGGTGATCGCCGCCGGAACGGGGCTCGGGGGGGCCATCCTGAGCGAGGTCGACGGCTGGCCACGCGCGCTCCCCACCGAGTTCGGCCACGTCGACTTCGCCCCACGGGACGACGAGGAGTGGGCGCTCCTGGCCTTCCTCCGAGCCCGCCACGGGCGGGTGAGCGTGGAGCGGGTGGTTTCGGGACCGGGGATCGTGGCGATCTACGAGTTTCTGCGGGACACCGGTCGCGAGAAGGAGCCCCGGTGGCTCGCGGAGAGGCTCGCGGGGAGTGACGAGCGGGGGCCGGTGATCTCGGAGGCCGCCCTTAGGAGCGAGGCTCCGATCTGCGAAGCCGCGCTGGCCCGGTTCGTGAGCGCGTACGGCGCCGCGGCCGGCAATTTGGCCCTCTCCTGCCTCGCCCTCGGCGGAATCTATGTGGGGGGCGGGATCGCGCCGGAGATCCTCCCGGCCCTCCAGGACGGCACCTTCCGCGGCGCGTTCCGGGACAAGGGCCGGCTGCGCGACCTCCTGACCGATGTCCCGATCCACGTGATCCTCGAGCCCCGGGCGGCCCTGCTCGGGGCCGCCCAGCGGGCCATCATGGCCCGATTCTTTCGTACGATGGATTGAGGCTTCCCCCCCGCGGGGTGACACGAACCTCGTGCCGCCCCGATCATGCCACGCCGGGGCACGCCACGCGCACCCCGGCAGCCCAGAACGCCCGCACGGATCCCCCGTCGACGGCGGGCCCGGCCTTCGACCGGATGATGGATCTGCGGATGGACACCCAGCGAGCCGACGCGCGCATCGTGGTCGTCGACGACGACACCCCGAACGTAGAGATGCTCGCGCGCATCCTCGAGCCCGAAGGCTACCGGAACGTCGAGACCGTCACCGACCCGCGGGCGGCCGTTTCCTGCTGCACGGAGAACCCCCCCGACCTGATCCTGCTCGACCTCCGCATGCCGCACATGGACGGCCTCGAGGTGATCCAGACGCTTCGCACCGGGCTCGCGCCGCAGGACTTCCCGCCCATCATCCTCCTCACCTCCGACAACAGTCGACAGGCGAAGCAGCAGGCGCTGGCGAGCGGCGCGTTCGACTTCATCGCCAAGCCGCTGAGCCCTTATGAAGTGCGCCTGCGCGTGGCCAACGCCATCGACCACCATCTGCTGCAGCGGGCGCTCGTCCGACAGAACGAGGCACTGGAGAAGATGGTCGAGGTCCGCACGGAGGAGCTGGAGGACGCGCGCGTCCAGATCCTGGAGCGACTCGCGATCGCCGCCGAGTACCACGATCCGGAGACCGCCGCGCACACGCGCCGCGTGGGGGATCTGAGCAGCCGGATCGCCCGCCAGATGGGGATGTCGCACCGCGGGGTCGAGCTGCTCCGCCGAGCCGCGCCCCTCCACGACGTGGGAAAGATCGGGATCAGCGCCGACCTTCTTCGCAAGAGCGGGCCGCTCAGCGAAGAGGAGTTCGAGCAGGTGAAGGACCACACCACCATTGGCGGCCGCATCCTCTCGGGCAGCCGGATCGAGCTGCTCGACATGGCCGCGGGCATTGCGCTCTTCCATCACGAGCGCTGGGGCGGGGGCGGCTATCCGGCGGGCGCGTCCGGCGAGTCGATTCCGCTCGAGGCCCGGATCGTCAGCATCGCCGACGTCTTCGACAGCCTGACCCACGTCCGCCCCTACAAGGAGGCCTGGTCCATGTTCGACACGTTGAAGGAGATCGAGCGGGAGTCCGGCAGCAAGTTCGACCCGGCGGTCGTGAAGGCGTTTCTGAACGTCTACCTGGAGGGACTGCAGTGAGCCCGGGGCACCTCCGACCTCCCCGGGCCCTGCCGCTTGTTCTGATCCTGTCGGCCTGCGCCTCCTCCGGTGGACGGAGCGACCCGGGCGCCGGGCTCGACGCCGGGGCCTTCGCGCTTCGGCAGGCCGAGTTCGGGGCCGCCCGCGAGCGGCTCGTCTCGGTCCGGCACATCTGCGGGGAAGCGCGTCTGGGACGCCAGGCGCTGCTGCTGCTCTCGGCCATGGAGCTGGACCCGCGGAATCCGGCCGGCGATCCGGGCCGCGCCGCCGCCTACGCCGCGCACTACCTGGCCCGTCCCGAAACGTTCCCCTGGACTCGACCGGTGGCTGAGCAGCTCTATCTCCAGGCCCTTCGCCTCGGAGGCGAGCCGGTTTCACAACCGGACGATCCGCTCCTGGAAGAGATCGCGTCCCGGGAGAGCGTACCCGAGGCCTGCGAGCGCTCGGACTGGGGTGTCGTGGGTGGCGGGGATCCGCCGGCCCTCGGAAGCGGAACCCGCTCCTCGCGACCCGGGTCCGGCTCTCGCCCTGGTGATGAAGACCACCGCCTGAGGAACCGGATCACCGAGCTCGAGGCGGAGCTCGAGCGGATCCGCGCGACCCTCCAGCCATGAGCCTGCGCGTCCACCTGCTCCTGTCGCTGAGCGTGATGGGGCTGCTCCTCATCTATCCCGCCCTCTACGGGTTGACTCAGCTGGTCCAGATCCGCGACGTCGCCGAGCGGCTCGAGGGGCCCCAGGCTCAAGCCGCGGGCGCCGTGGGGAAGGCCCGGACGGCCCTCGCGGAGCTGGATCGGCACCAGCGCGCGTACATCATCGCCGGCGACTCGCTGTCCAGGCGATCGATGTGGCTCTCGCTCCAGCGGGCCGAGGAGGCCCTGGGGACCCTCGAGAGCATCGGCTACGCGGAGCCGGGGTCGGACCTGGCCGTCAGCGTGGAAGGGCTGGCCGGGATCTCCGCGCGGGTGGATTCACTGATGGTGGCGGGCGCCACCCGTCGGGCCACGACCTACTTCCAGTCCGTCAAGCAGGCCTTCGACGAGACCGACACGCACCTCCAGGAGGTCTCCGCGGTGATCCAGGATGAGAGCGCGCAGGCCCTTTCCGAGACCGGGGGGTACATCGCCGCGGCGCAGTCCACCCTCGGCAGGACCGCCCTCCTCGCGCTGTGCTTCGCGATCGGGTTCGCCCTCTGGATGGTCCGCTCCATCCGCCGCCCCATCCGCCACCTCCGTGACGCCATGGCCGGGGTGGCTTCGGGGGACTTCTCGGTGCCCGAAACACTGCCCTACGGGCGCCGCGACGAGATCGGGGACGCCAGCCGCTCGTTCCGCTCGATGACCGCCGAGCTCGCCAAGCTCCAGCGGCTGCGTGCCGAATTCGTGAGCATGGCGAGCCACGAGCTCAAGAACCCCCTCAACGTGATTGGAGGCTATGCCGAGATCCTGGACGAAGGCCAGTTCGGGGAGCTGAACGACGAACAGCGGCGCTCCCTGCGGACGATCAACGACCAGGTGTCGGTGCTGAGCCGTCTCGTCAACCAGCTGCTGGACCTGGGTCGCTACGAAGCCGGCGCTCTCGACCTCCAGCGGGACGCGGTCTCGGTGCCCGACCTCCTCGAAGGGGTCGTGCGCTCCTTCGAGACCCTGGGCCGGCAGCGGGGGATCGACCTGGCCATCGAGATCGCCACTTCGGCGCCAGCCGTCGTTTGGGGGGATGTCGACCGGCTGCGTAACGAGGTTCTCGGAAACCTCGTATCCAACGCCGTCAAGTTCACTCCTGGCGGGGGGAAAGTGACGGTGGCGGCAGCCTCGGACCACCGCGGCCTGCGGGTGGAAGTGCGGGACACCGGCGAGGGGATCTCCCCGGAGCATCGCCCGCTCGTCTTCGAAAAGTTCTACCAGGGGCAGACTCCGGCGCGGGCCCTGGGCGCCGGCCTCGGCCTCGCCATCGCGCGCGAAATGGTGGTCGCGCACGGAGGCGAGATCGGCGTGGAGAGCAAGCCCGGCCGGGGTGCAACCTTCTGGTTCACGATCCCCTTGCGGGTCGAGGACTTCTCCGTCGACTCCGATATCGTACCGATCGGTCGCGCGCGCCGGGCGGGGTAGCAGCCGGGCGCATCTACAGCTTCCCGTCGTGCGCGACGACCCGGTCGATCCAGGCCTCGACGGCCGGACGCTCTCCCGTCAACTGGAAGTGGTCCGCGAAGAACCGCCAGATCGGGCTCTCCTCGACGAAGTGAGGGGGCGGTCGCGTCGGGAGCAGGTTGGACGCGAGAATGATGTCGTAGATCGACATCGTGTCGGCGACCAGCCACGGCTGCGCGGATAACCGTCTTTCCAGCCGCCCCAGCGCCCGCACCATCGCCGGGCGGGCCTCCACGATCCGTTCGCGATTCCGCTCCTGGTCGGGCTTCCCGATTTCGGCGTTCAGGCCCCATTGGATTCGAAGCAGCTCGGGAGTCAGCCGCCCGAGCAGGGTCTCGGCGGCGAGGATGTCGTCGCGCGAATCGGGCGTCAGGCTGGGCGCTTCGCGGTAGTTGGCCTCCAGGTAGTGCAGGATCGCCGCCGAGTCACGCATCACGACGTCCCCGTCCACGAGGATCGGAACGAGCGGCCAGCCGGCCGCCTCGATCATGGGCGCGCGATCGGCGGCCATCATCTCGCGGATCTCGTACTCGAGGCCCTTGTAGCCCAGAGCTACGCGGACCTTGACGGAGTTGGGCGAGCGATGGAACTCTAGGAGCGTGCGCATGCGGAGATCATAGCCCTGACGCCTCTTTCTCGCCGGTGGTCACCGGCCTCAGCTCCGCCACGGCCGGGCCCGTGAGCACGCGACCGTACGGGTCGAACCGGGATCCGTGGCACGGGCAGTCCCATGAGCCTGCGATGCGATTCCAGGCGACCACACATCCGAGATGCGTGCAGACGGCCGAACGCTCGTGGAGTCGCCCCTCCCGGTCGCGGTAAACGGCGACTTTCTTCAGCCCGCGGCGGACGACGGCTCCCGAGCCGGGAGCGATCTGCTCGGACGTCTCGACATCACCGGCCCTGAACCACTCGGCCATCGTGCCCACCACGCTGGCCCCTTCGCGAAGGAACCGGCCCAGGGCTCCCAGCGTGATCCGCGAGGGATCGTAGAGGTGAGACCAGGGGTTGGTCCGGCTCATGATGAGAGCGGTGATGAGAAGACCGGCGATCGTGCCATGCGTCATTCCCATGCCGGAGTCGCCGGTCGCGATATAGATGTTCGAATGGCGTCCGGGACTGCGCCCGATGAACGCCACTCCATCGACGGGCTCCATGACCTGCCCCGACCAGCGGAAGGCGACACCTCCCATCATGGGAAACCGCTCGCGCGCCCACCGCTCCAGCGCCTCGAACCGACCTTCGTGGTCCTCGTCGTCGCCGGGCTTTCGGTCCTCACCTCCAATGATCAGGAGCTCCTCCCCTTCCTTCCCGGATGGGGCCAGTCGGACGTAATGATAAGGATCGAGCGTGTCCCAGTAGAGACCATGCGGCACGGCTCCATGGGGGAGATCCGCCGCGACTGCGTAAGTTCGGTAGGGGGCTTGCTTGGTATGAACAGCGAAACGGTCGATGAAAGGGGAGTTGGTGGCGACCACGACGTCGTCCGCCGTGACGATGGGGCCGCCGGCCGTGACGACCCTGGCGGGTTGGTCCTCCTCGACCTCCTCGACGAGGGTTTCCACATGCAGCCGCCCGCCTTCCCGCGCGATCGCCTGCGCCAGGGCGCGGAGATACTTCAGCGGATGGAACTGACCCTGCCTGCTGAATCGGAGACAGGCACTGGAACGAAGAGACTCCAATGGAGCGCGCGACAGCAGGTCGACGCCCTTCAGCCCCGCCCGCCGCGCGGCTTCCAGCTCCTCCGCCAGCGAAACGGTGGCTTCCCTTCCACCATCGAGCAGATATCCATCCACCCGCTCGAAATCGCAGTCGATCCCGCCGTCCAACACGATCTGCTCGATGGTGTCGATCGCCTTGGCATGACTTTCGGCGCAGATTCGCGCTCCTTCCGGTCCGTGTAGCCGTTCGATCTCGCAGAAGCCGTCATCGATCGCGCTGGAGAGGTGAGCGGTCGTCCGCGCTGTCTCCCCGCCGCCCAGAGGTCCGGCGTCGAGCACGACCACCGACTTGCCCTCCCGCGTGAGCCCGTGGGCCGTGCTGATGCCCGCGATGCCCCCGCCGACGACGCACACATCGACCCGGATGTCCTCGAGAAGGGGCTCCGCCGCCGGCATCGTAACCCCCTGCCACGGGCTGCCCGCAGGCCGGGTGCTCTTCATGGGTCGCCCTCCGCGCTCCAGTGATCGCGCAGCACGCCCACGCGGAACACGTTGACTTTGACACGCCTCACGGAGACTACGATATCACGCCGGTTGCATTTCCCCTGTCAAATTGCGGACACACGGGCACCCCCACCCGTTCGCGCTGGCAACGCGGACCAGGAAAGCCCCGGCTGGCAAGAGGATTCGCCGAACCTTAAGATTTCGAGCATGGATCATCGTCTGACCCTCACCCAGCATCTCCTGCGCGAGGTGGAGGAGCATACGCCCGGTGGCGGCCCGGTGGCGTCGATCATCGCCGAGATCGCCACCGCCTGCAAGGAGATCCGCGCCCAGCTCGCGCAGGTTGGGCTCGGTCCGCTGGCGGGGATGCAAGGCGGCGTGAACGTCCAGGGCGAGGCCGTCCACAAGCTCGACTGGTTCGCCAACCGGGTCCTCGAGAGACACTTCTCGGGCCTTGGGCTGATCTGCTCGCTGATCAGCGAGGAAATGGAGGATGTCGCGCACCTGGAGGATGATTGCGGGCGGTCCGAGTACGTCCTTTGCTACGATCCCATGGATGGCTCGTCCAACCTCGATGTGGACGGGGCGGTGGGCACGATCTTCGCGCTGCGGCAGAGGGTGGAGGGCGCCGACCACGCCACGCCGCGCGAGGTCTTCCGCCCTGGCAGTGAGCAGGTCGCGGCCGGATACGTCCTGTACGGTCCCCAGTGCATGCTGGTCTATGGGGTCGGCGGCAGCGTCCACGGGTTCACGCTCGACACGGCCGTGGGCGAGTTCTTCCTCTCCCATCCGAATATCCGGATGCCCGAGCGGGGGAAGGAGTTCTCGGCCAACGTGGCCCGGCTGGACGCCTGGGATCCTGGCTTCCGCTCTTTCGTCGAGGACCACAGCCAGGGCGGGGACGGCCGCAGCTACTCGTTGCGCTACATCGGCGCGCTGGTGGCCGACTTTCACCGCATCCTGCTGCGCGGCGGGGTGTTCTTCTACCCGGGCGACGCCACCAACGTCAACGGCAAGCTGCGCCTTCTCTACGAGGCCGCGCCGCTGGCCTTCCTGGCGGAGGCAGCGGGCGGGGCGGCGACCGACGGTCAGAACCCGATCCTCGACATCGTCCCGGATGAGCTCCACCAGCGGACTCCCCTCGTCATCGGAAGTCAGACCGAGGTTGCGGAAATCCAGGAACGGCTGACGGGGGCCGCGCCATCCGCGGCACCGAAGCCCATCCCATCGCAAGCCATCGCATCGAAAGGAGCGCGGGCATGACCCATCACGAGCACGCCACCGCGGTCGTGGAGCCGGAGACCAGGGAAGTCGTCGGCGGCCGCGTCGAGGAGATCCTCTCCTACTACTTGAGCGACAACTCCGGCACCAGGGCCAACCTGCGACGGCTCCTCACGCAGGGGCGCCTGGCCGGCACCGGCCGGCTGGTGATCCTGCCCGTCGACCAGGGCTTCGAGCACGGACCGCACCGCTCGTTCGCGGTCAACCCGCCGGCCTACGATCCCGAGTACCACCCCCGCTTCGCGCTGGCCGCCGGGATGTCCGGCTACGCCGCCCCGCTCGGCTTCATCGAGGCGATCGCCGGCAACTACTCAGGCCATCTGCCGCTCATCCTGAAGCTCAACAATCACGATCTGCTTTACGACGAGGGCGATCCCATCCCGGCCGTCACGGGGTCGGTCGAGGCGGCCATGCGACTCGGGTGCGTGGCGATCGGCTACACCATCTACCCAGGCTCCGCTCACTGCAACGAGATGTACGAGAAGCTGCAGTTCATCGCCGAGGAGGCGAAGTCGGTCGGGCTCGCGGTGGTGGTGTGGTCCTACCCGCGGGGCTCGGGAATCACCGAATCGAAGGGCGAGACCGCGCTCGATGTCGTCGCCTACGCCGCGCACCTCGCTTGCCAGATGGGAGCCCACATCGTCAAGGTGAAGCTCCCCACCGACTACCTCTACCAGGACAAGGCGAAGAAGGTCTACGAGGAGCTCGAGATCCCGCGATCGAGCACGGCCGACCGCGTCCGGCACATGTTGCAGGCCGCCTTCGACGGCAAGCGGATCCTCATCTTCTCCGGGGGCTCCAAGGCCAGCGAGGAGGCCTTCTACGAGGACATCCGGGAAATCCGCGACGGCGGCGGCTACGGTTCGATCATCGGGCGCAACACGTTCCAGCGGCCGTGGGACGAGTCGCAGGCGTTCATCGGGACGGTCATCGACATCTATCGCGGAGAGGCGTAGCGCGTACATGTCACGGCGCGGCGGCGGAGCCGGTCTCTGGCTGGCGGCGTGGCTGGTCGCCCTGCCTGCCTCCGCCGGCGCGCAATCCGACGTCGGCTTCAGCCCCTACGTCGGCGCTCTCTACGTCGACGGCAGCTGCGTCAACTGGGACGATGGCGAATGCAAGGGACGCTTCGCGAATGGCAACCCTGCCGTGGTCGTCGGGGCGCGTCTCTCGATGATGCTCCGGGATCCTTGGGGACTCGATCTCACGTACGCGATATCCACCATCAGCCCCGACCGAACCGGCATCCCGCTCGACCTGGGGAATGGGGATCCAGGCCTCCAGTCGGGTTCACGAAACGTCCGGTTCGACGTCCTGGCCCACCTCTACTACGGCGCGGTGACCTACTCGGTGCACAGAACGGATCGGACCAACCTCTTTCTCTCCGGCGCGATCGGGGGGATCACGTTCGACGGATCGGCCAGCGACGACCCCGCGTTCACGGATCTGCTCCTCGGGCTCGGGATCGGAGGCATACTGAGGCTCGACCGGCTGATCAGCCTCAGGACCGATCTGCGCGCCTTTTCCCAGCCCTGCCGCGAGGATATCTTCCGCGACGGCTTCCGTTGCGAGGACGGCTCCACGCTCGGACACCTCGAGCTGTCGGGTGGCGTCGTCCTCGGATTTCCGGGTATACCGGAGGCCGGGCCGCGCCAACCAGGAGAGGAGAACCAGAACCGATGAGCGTTTTTCGGGCAATGCTATGCGCCTTCGCGCTTGCGCTGATGGCCGGACCGGTCGTCGCGCAGGAGGCCGAGGAGGCCGCCACCGCGACCGCCGAGGCGAGCCACGTCGCGGTCGCCCCGGCGGACATCGTCTGGGGGCCGGCGCCGGCCGTTCTGCCGGCCGGGGCCGAGATGGCCGTCCTGTCGGGTGATCCGTCCAAGGAAGGTCCCTTCGTCATCCGCGCCAGGATGCCCGACGGATACCGGATCGCGGCGCACTCGCATCCGGTCGTCGAGAGCGTGACCGTGATTTCGGGGACGTTCGGGGTCGGGATGGGGGAGACCGTCCAGGACGATGTCGGCAAGGAGCTCGGACCGGGGGGGCTGTTCGTGATGCAGCCCCAGACGGCGCACTTCGCCTGGACGAAGGGCGAGACCGTCATTCAGGTCCACGCCGACGGGCCGTGGGAGCTCAACTACGTGAACCCCGCCGACGATCCCCGGAACGCCGGGGAAGGCGCGGAGCCGCAGGGACGCTGAAGCCGCAACGCAGAGTGGTCTAACGGGGGGCCGGGGCCGACCAGCTCCGGCCCCTCGTGGTCGAGGGTCACTTTGCTATGGATCGATCCGCCCACCATACTTCAAACGCGAAAGGGAACCGGCGCCCACCGCGTACATGGTCGTCGATCACCACTTTTAACTAAGGATCGCTTTTCCTCGTCTATGAATATTGTGACATTCCCCCAGGACCGTAGCTTGACCTCGCGCCGGCGGTGCCAGCTGACGTGTGTGGTCGCGATGCTCGTCGCGGCCGGCCCGCTCCGGGCGCAGGAGCCGCGCGAGGTCTCGCTCGACGAGGCGCTCGCGATCGCAATCGAGCGGAACCCCCAGCTCGACATCGCCCGTGCCGACCGCGACGCCGTGGGCGCCGACCGGCTAGGCGTGTGGGGGTCCTTCCTGCCCAGCCTGAGGCTGAACTACGGCTACCAGCACTCGAACGTGGGGCGTCTGGACGCGATCGGTCAGTCCATCACCCAGACCAGCCACACCCTCCAGCTCGCCGGCTCGTACGACCTCTTCACGGGTTTCCGGCGGACGAGCGAGCTCCGATCTTCCGCTCTCCAGATCGACGCCCAGGACGCCGCCGTTCGCAAGCAGGAGTTCGATACGCGGCTTCAGGTCAAGGAGGCCTATTACGCGGCCATGGCCGCGCGCGACCTGGCACGGGTGGAGGCGGACCGGCTCCAGCGTCAGACCGATCAGCTCGCCTTCGTTCGCGAGATGGTCGCGCGGGGTAGCGCCACACGGTCGGACGAGCTCCGCTCCAGCGTCGACCTGAACAACGCGCGGCTGGCCGTCCTGACGGCCGAGAATGCCGTCCGTCAAAGCTCGTTCCAGCTCGCCGCGGCCATCGGGCTCGAGGAGCCGGTCGCCCCCGAGCCGGAGGCCGAGTTCGACCTGGAGCCGGTCCCCTGGTCGCGTGAGGCGTTCGTGGAGCGCGTGGTCGACTCGAGCCCCGCCGCGACCGCCGCGCGCCTCTTCGCGGACGTGGCGCGGGTCGCGGTGACGAGCGCCCGCTCCGCGTACCTCCCGACACTGTCGATGGGTCTCGGCCAGGCGTGGCGAAACGACGAGTTCCCGCCCGAGGACAACAGCTGGAGCCTGTCGTTACAGGCGAGCTATCCGCTCTTCGACGGCTTCGACCGGGAGAGCTCGGTGAGTCGGGCCAACGCCCAGGCGCGAGCGGCCGAGGCGGCCGCCCGGAGCGTGGAGCTGGACCTGCGCGCCCAGGCCGACGATGCCTACGGCCAGATCGATCTCGCCTCGGCGGGCCTCGCCCTGGCCCGGGAAACGGTCGAGCTGGCGCGCGAGGACCTGCGCGTTACCGAAGAGCGCTATCGTCTCGGCCTGGCCACGATCCTCGATCTCCAGAGCGCCCAGATCGCGCTCCGCCAGGCCGAGGTCGATCTCGTCCAGCGTCGCTTCGACTACGCGCTCGGCCTGGCCCGACTCGAGTCCCTGCTCGGGACGAGCCTGCCATGAGGATACGGGCGAGCTTCGCCGGTGTCGCGCTCGCGGCGTTTACGGCCTGCGGCGGCTCCGGGGACGATGCTCCGACCGGCCTCCAGTCGGCGACGGTCGAGCGCATGGACCTGGTCTCCAGCGTCGCTGCCACCGGGACCGTCGAGCCGATCCGGGTGATCGATGTCAAGTCGCAGGCCTCGGGCGAGATCCTGGAGGTGGCGGTCGAGCTCGGAGACCGCGTCGAGCAGGGCGATCTGATCGCCCGCATCGATCCGCGCGACGTCCAGAACGCGTACGACCAGGCCGAGGCCGACCTCCATGTCGCCCAGGCGCGGGTGCAGGTCGCCGAGCGCCAGCTGGAGCGGGTCCAGTCGCTGCACGATTCCGCCATCGTCACGGATGAGGAGCTCGAGGGCGCGATCCTCGAAAACGCCGACGCGCAGGCTGCCCTGGTGAAGGCGCGGACCAACCTGCAGCTCGCCCGCGAACGGCTGAACGACGTCGTCGTCCGCGCGCCGATCCGCGGCATCATGGTCGAGAAGAACCTCGAGGACGGTCAGATCGTGACGTCCACCCGCGAGGTGACCGGCGGGACGACGCTCGTCCGGATGGCGGACCTGTCCGAGGTCCAGGTGCGAACCCTGGTCGACGAGACCGATGTCGGCTCGGTCGTCCCGGGGATGCCGGCGACGATCCGCGTCCAGGCCTACCCGGACCGCGAGTTTTACGGCCGCGTCCTGATGGTGGAGCCGCAGGCGGTGGTGGAGCAGAACGTCACCTTGTTCGCCGTGCTCGTGCGGATCCAGAACGAGCAGGATCTGCTTCGTCCCGGCATGAACGCCGACGTGGAGATGGTGACCGGCCGTCGGGACGGGGTCCTCGCGCTGGTGAACGGAGCGGTCAAGTCCGAGGACGAGGCGCGTCAGCTCGGCGAGGCGCTCGGCCTCGAGCTGCCCCAGCCCACCACGGACGGAGCGGGTGGGGAGGCTTCCCCGTCCTCCACACCGGCGGCGGGCGGACCGTCCACGGGGTCGGGCACCGCCCAGGCGGCCCCGACACAGGATGGGGAAGGTGGACAGGATCTCAGGGAGCGGCTACGGAACATGAGTGCCGAGGAGCGCCGCCGTTACCTCGAGACCCTCAGCTCCGCCGAGCGGCGGGAGCTCATGCAGCGGACCCGCGCGGAGGAGACGGCAATTGCTGGGCGGAACCCCGGCCGTCCCCAGCCAGCTTATGTGTTCCAACGCGATGGCGAAGGGCGCCTCATGCTCCATCCCGTCACGATCGGCCTCAGCACCTGGGAGCGCACCGAGATCGTCTCCGGACTCGCGGAGGGCGATCAGGTCGTCCTCGTTCCCCAGTCGCTGATCCAGCAGCGGGAGCTGCTCGATCGCGTCCGGGAGCGGAGCGGGATCCCGGGCGTCCAGAGACAATGAAGAAACCTGGCGCCAGGTGCTAGTTCTCGAGATCATCCGCGTCGCGCTCGACTCGCTGCGTGCGAACAAGCTGCGCTCCTTCCTCACCATGCTGGGGATCATCATCGGCGTGGCGGCGGTGATCACGATGCTGGCGCTGGGCTCGGGCGCCCAGCGCGCCGTCCAGGAGCAGATCGCCCAGCTCGGCACCAACGTGCTCACGATACGGCCCGGACAGGCGTGGTTCCGGGGGGCCCGCTCCGGGGCCGCCGAGCTCACCATGGACGACGCCGAGGCAGTCAGCCGGGAGGCCCCGCTCATCAGGGACGTCGCCCCGGAGATGGCCAGCAGCGAGCAGGTCGAGCACGGTGGAACGAACGCCAACCTCCGCATCACGGGCACCACGGCCAACTATCCGCGAGTCAACCGCTTCCCGTTGGCGCTGGGGCGCTTCTTCACCGCCGAGGAGGACCAGGGGCGGCGCCGGGTCGCGGTCCTGGGAGGGGCCGTGCCCGAGGTCCTGGCGGCCGAGCCGATCGAGCTCGTGGGGCGCTCGATCCGCATCAACGACATCGCGTTCGAGGTCGTCGGGGTGCTCGAGGAGAAGGGCGGCACCGGATGGTTCAACCAGGACGAGGTCATCCTCGTGCCGCTGAAGACGGCCCGCTTCCGCATCCGAGGCGACGAGACGATCGACCGTTTCAGCGCGGCGGTAACCGACCCCGCGATGATGACCGCGGCGATGGCCCAGATCGAGCAGGTCCTCCGTCGTCAGCACCGGCTGCGGGTCGGTGACGAGAACGACTTCTGGATCCAGGACCGGACCGAGCTGCTCGGGACGCAGCAGGAGACGACCCGCACCTTCGGCTGGCTGCTGGCCGGGATCGCGGCCGTGAGCCTGATCGTGGGCGGGATCGGGATCATGAACATCATGCTCGTCTCGGTCACCGAGCGAACCCGCGAGATCGGCGTCCGGAAGGCCCTCGGGGCGACCCGCCGGGCCATCCTGGTGCAGTTTCTGCTCGAGGCGCTGGTCCTGTGCGTGCTGGGCGGTCTGGTCGGGGTCGGGATCGGGATCGGGGCGTCGGTGGGTCTCTCCCGCGCCGCGAACTGGAACACCGACGTCTCGGCCATGGCGATCGCTCTGGCGGTCCTGTTCTCGGGCGTGGTGGGGCTCTTCTTCGGTCTCTGGCCCGCCAACCGGGCGGCGCGGCTCGATCCGATCGTGGCGCTGAGGTACGAGTAGCCGTCCCTACTCGTAGTGCGTCCACATCCGCAAAACCTTGACCGTTCGCTCGGCTTCGAAAACCTGGTAGACCAGGCGATCCTGCACATTGATGCAGCGCGAATACGCTCCGGAACAAGTCGCCGCGTAGCTTCTCGAACGGCGGCGGGCTTCGAAAGGGATCTTTGCGCAGGATGTCGAGCAGGTACTCGGCCTTGGGCTTCGGCTCCGGCCTTACGGCTTGCGCTCGCCTGGCTTCCGGCCCTATTCTTGATCGCTCACTCAACTGGAGGCCCAGTGGCCGATGCCCGCCGATACCCGCGAACGCCTGATCGACGCCGCCATGCGCCTGTTCTGGGAGAAGGGCTACCAGTCGACCAGCGTGGCCGAAATCCTCGCCGCTGCCCTAGCCAACAGCGGCAGCCTCTACCACTTCTTTCCCACCAAGCAGGACCTGCTGGTGGCGGTCCTGGACCGCTACGCAGAGGGCATCCGGCCCATGCTGCTCGAGCCGGCGTGGGAGGGGGTCGACGACCCGGTCGAACGCGTGTTCGCCCTGCTCGCCAGGTACCGGGAGCTGCTCGAGATGACCGATTGCTTCTACGGCTGCCCGATCGGGAGCCTGGCGCTGGAGCTCCACGAGCCCGACCCGCCGGTTCGCGAGCGGCTCGCGCTGAACTTCACCGGTTGGGTGGCCGCGGTGGAGAGCTGCCTCCAGGAGGCGGGCGAGCGGCTCCCCGCGGAACTCGACCGCCATGCCCTGGCGCAGCTCGTCCTGACGACGATGGAGGGGGGCGTCATGCAGGCCCGCACGCACCGCGACCTGGAACCATTCGACGCGGGCGTGGCCCTGCTTCGCGACTACTTCGACCGTCTCGAAGCCGACGCCCGGATCGTGGCGACCGCCACGCGCCCGGAGCGCTGAACCGTAACCCCGACCCGGAGGTCCGATGGCCAGCTCGTCCCGCAAAGCCATGATCCTGGCGCTCCTGCTGGGAACCCTGCTCCAGGTCGCGATGGTCGTGATCGGGCACTACACCGTCGCGGTGGCCTCGCTCTTCGCTCCTCTCGGGATGGTGATCTCGCTGATCGCCGGCTTCCTCTACGCCCGGTGGGCGCGCGGCACGCGCCGGGACTCCGTCATCGGCGGTGCGATCGTGGGCGGGGTGTGCGCGCTGATCGGCATCGTCGTCTCCTACGTCCTCGGCGACGTCACGGCGTGGATCGTCTTCCTGGGAACGCTGAGTTCCGCGTTCACCGGGGCGATCGGCGGGCTGATCGGGCAGGTGGTCGGCGGACGAGCGCCGGCGAGAGCCTGACGGAAGCGGCGGCGGGCGCGCTCCGCGACACTACGCGCCCGCCACCAGGCTCAGCAGCCACGCGCACGTCAACCCGCCGTAGATCCCGATGACGTAGCCGACGACGGCCATCAGGACGCCGACCGGCGCCATCGCGGGATGGTAGACCCCGGCCACGACCGGCGCGCTCGCCGCGCCCCCGATGTTCGCCATCGACCCGGTGGCGAGGAAGAAGAGCGGCGCGCGGATCCACCGCGCAACGAGGACCAGCAGGATCACATGGAAGGCGATCCAAAGCGCTCCCGCCGCCAGGAAGACCGGCGCCTCGGCGATCGCCTTGAGGTCCCCCTGGGCGCCGATCGCGGTGACCAGGAGGTAGAGCGCGACCGTTCCCACACGGGAGGCTCCGGGACCCTCGAGACGGTTGAGCGGCGTGAAGGAGAGCCCCACTCCCACCGTCGTCACGAGTACGACCGCCCACGTCGTGTGGCTCACGATCTGAGGGTCGCCGAGCTCGGGAAGGGCGTCGCCGATCTCCCGGCACAGGTAGGCGCCGGCGAAACCGATGGCCAGGATCATCGACAGGTCGCGGACCGTGATCGGTCGCCGGATCGCCTCGTACTTGGTCGCCAGGGCGGCATTGGTCTCTTCGATCAGGCGCGTGTCAGCGCGGTTCCAGCGGTCGAAACGCGTCTGGTAGGCGGACAGGAAGAGGAGCACGCCCATCCACCCGTATCCCACGAGCGTGTCCACCACGATGATCGGGCCCAGCATGGCGTCGGAGGTGCCGACCGACTCGGCCACCGCTACGAGCTGAGCCGAGCCGCCGATCCACGAGCCTGACAGGGCCGCCATCCCCTGCCAGGCGTCCGGCGGGAGCCAGCGGCCGAACACGGCCAGCGCCAGCGGACCGCCGAGGATGATCCCCAGGGTCCCGGTCAGCATCATGATCATGGCCGGCCGGCCGAGGCGCAGGACCGCGGGAACATCCACCGTCACCATGAGCAGGACGAGCGCGACGAGGAGGAGGTAGCGCACGATCCAATCGTAGGCGACCGAATCGGACGGGATGATCCCCGCTGTGGTGGAGACCATCGGCAGGAAGTAGGCCCATAGGATCGCCGGGGCGAAATCGAAGATCTTGCGCAGCGGGGAAAGCCCGGAGAGCCAGTACGCCGCCCCCAAAAGGCTCGCCAGGTAGACGAAGACGCCCGTCGGCTCGGTGATCCAAGCCGCCTCGGCGACGCCCGGCTGGCTCACCCGGGAAAGCGCGGGATCGGAACGGCGCCCCCCGGACCGTGGCAGAGGATCTGGGACAGGACGAACCCCAGCAGCGCAAAGACGGCCACACCGAACAGGGCGAGCAGGGTCCCGCAGTTCAGAAAGCGGGGCGGACCGCGTTCACCCTCCCGCCCCGCGGTCAAGCCGGGCGCCTCAGCCGGGTCGATCCGGGCTTCCTCCGGCGTCGCCCGGTGAGGACGTGATCCACATCCAGTCCGGTGGCCGACGAAAGGTTGGCCAGGAACCAGAACGAGCGCGGAATGCGCCCGCTCTCGTAGCGGCTGATCATCTGCTGGGTGTACCCTGTCAGCTCAGCGAGCTGGGCCTGGGTGAGATCCCCTCGGGCCTGACGCAGCCGGTGGGCCATGGCAGCGCGAAAATCCGCAAACTCCTTCTCCATACGGAGACCTCCTTCGAGACGACAACCTAACATCTTCGCATGTGGGCGTGGCTTCGGCCTACCCGCGCTCCGGGAGCCGGGCCTAGATTGACGGCGCATGCGCGACCCTCGAGAGTTCGTGGACTCCATCGTGACGGATCTCCAGCCCTTGGAGACCGCCGCCAACCTGGCCTGGTGGGAGGCTGCGGTGACCGGCGCGGCGGACGCCTACCGGCGGGTCGAGCAGTGCCGGAATCGGATCGACCGGCTTTACGCTCGGCCCGGCCTCTTCGAAGGCCTGGCGGCGGCCCGCGAAGAGGGCGTGGACGATTCCCTCCTGGCACGACGGATCGAGCTCCTCTACCTGGAAGCCCTCCCGCGCCAGGTCGACGACACGCTGAGCCGACGGATCAACCGGCTGGCGGCCGAGAGCGAGCGCGCCTTCGCCACCTTCCGGCCCCTCTTCCAGGGTCGCCGCGTCTCTGCCAACGACCTGGACCGGGTCCTCAAGGAGGAGCTCGATGAGGACCTCCGCCGCGAGGCCTGGGAGGCGCTCAAGTCGGTCGGCCCGATCCTGGTCGATGATCTACGGGAGCTGGTCGGGCTCCGGAACCGGGCCGCCCGACAGGTAGGCTTCCCCGACTTCTATGCCATGCGCCTGTCGCTCCAGGAGCAGGACCCGGAGAGCCTGTACCGTCTCCTCGATACTCTCGACGACCTCTCCCGCGAGCCGTATCTCGAGACCAAGAGCCGGGTCGACGCCGCACTCGCCGAGCGCTTCGGCCGCTCCGCCGAGCGGCTGCAGCCCTGGCACTACGCCGACCAGTTCTTCCAGGAGGTGCCGGACGTCTTTGGCGCCGACCTGGACCGCGTCTATACGGACGTGGATCTGCCCGCGGTGGCCGAGCGCTTCTACGAGGGCATCGGCCTCCATGTCTCCGAGGTCCTGGCGCGTTCGAGCCTCCACGAGGCGGACGGGAAGGATCCTCACGCATTCGCCACCGACATCGACCGGCGGGGAGATGTACGGATCCTCCTGAATCTGCGTCGCAACGAGCGCTGGATGGGGACCACGCTTCACGAGCTCGGGCACGCGGTCTACGACCTGGGCATCGAGCGCTCGCTGCCCTGGGATCTGCGGCGTCCCGCCCACATCCTCGTCACCGAGGCGATCGCGATGCTCTTCGGCCGGCTCTCGCGCGACGCCGCCTGGATGCGCGACATGGGGGTCGTGGACGCGGCCTCGGCGGAGCGGCTGGCCGCCGCGACGAGCGCCGAGATCACGGCCACCATGCGGGTCGTGACGCGATGGATCATGGTGATGGCCCACTTCGAGCGCGGACTCTACGCCGATCCGGATCAGGATCTCCAGACACTGTGGTGGGATCTGGTCGAGCGCTTCCAGGGCGTGGCGCGGCCCGAGCGGCCGCGCGGGGCGGCGGACTACGCGGCCAAGATCCACATCGTCGTCGCCCCGATCTACTACCACAACTACCTGCTCGGGGAGTGCCTGGCCTCGCAGATCGACGGCCGGCTGCGGGAGGAGGCCCTCGACGGGGCGGCGAGCTACGCGGGCGAGCCCGCCATCGGACCGTGGCTCCAGGAGCGGATCTTCCGCCCCGGGGCCCGGGTCCACTACGACGCGCTGGCGGAGGATGCGACCGGAGGGCCAGTCGGCCCCGAAGCATTTGCGGCCCAGTTCCTGGGCTGAATCGGGAGCCCCTCAGCGATCGACGGGCAGCCCGCTCGGGACCTCTTCCGGGATGACGTGCGAGAGGTTGCGGGCCCGCTCGTCGGTCAAGGCGCTCATGAACGCCATCAGCCGGTCGGTGATGCTGTCCGGGAAGACGACCGGCTCGATGATCGTGTCACGGGTCGCCAGGATCGCGACCTGATTGTTCACGATCGTTCCCTGGAGCGCGGGCTCGAGCTGGCTCGCGTCATACTCGAGGAGCTTCAAGGTCGA
Organism: Gemmatimonadota bacterium; assembly: GCA_050732935.1. GTDB lineage: Bacteria > Gemmatimonadota > Gemmatimonadetes > JACCXV01 > JAHWKZ01 > DASRVA01. Next base: position 12,206 of record JBOHRW010000234.1, on the reverse strand, counting down.
ATCGTCATAGTGATCGATGAAGTCGCGCAGCTCGACGAACTGGCCCGCGTGGCCGTAGGGCGCGGTCAGCTCCACGTTCCGCAGGGGTGTCGTCCGGAACTTGTAGATGTCCTTCGGATTGCCGGTCACGCGGTAGCGGCCGAAGTCGTCGTTGCCACCAGGACCGTCGCCCTGACCCGGGCCGACCTGAGCGAGAGCCACGTTGTGGAAATCGTTGTTGCTGAACGCGGCGCCGTTGTGGCAGATCGAGCAGCGGATCTGCATGAACGTGCGGGCGCCGAGAAGCTGTTCCTCGGTCATCGCGTCGTCGTCACCGACCAGGAAGCGGTCCCATGGAGTATCGTTGAAGGTCATCCGGTCGAGAAAGAAGCCCGCAATCGCGTTCGAGGCGTGCGCGAACGTCATCTCCTCGAACGGTGTGCCCGGGTAGGCGGCCTCGAACATCGCGACGTATTCCGGGATCTCTCCGAGACGCTGCATGAGGCCCGCCCAGATCGTTTGCATCTCGGCATCGTCGATGTCGCCCAGCTCGTTCTGGCCCGGCGAGCCACGCATCTCCTCGCGCGAGAGGACAGGGAAGAGCGGCAGGGCCGAGATCGGACCGAACTCGAGCACCGACGCCATTTCGGCGGAGAGCTGATCGCTGGCGGGAGTGCGGAAATGCCCGCGGTCGTCGAGCTCGACCCGGCCGTCCCAGAAGACGTGCTCCATGGCGTGAAGGTTGAACAGGGCCGGCGCGTTCCGGGGGATGAAGACGCCGCCCGGATGGACCCGGTTCGCTCCGAGGCCGGTTGCGCCCTGCCCGATCGAGAGATGCCGGCCGTCGCCGGTGCCCGCGTCGGGCAGGTGGCAGGTCATGCAGGAGATGTCGCGGTTGCCGCTCAGAATCTTGTCGAAGGCGAGCGCATTGCCGAGATCGACCAGCTCGGGCCGGACCGGCAACGGCATCGGAAGCGGCTCGATTCCCCGCCCCTCGGAGAGCGACCGGACCTCCTCGGCCAGGGTCGGCGGTTCCGGGGGGATGTCGGGCGGGGTGGGCGCGGTCTCGTTATTCCCGCACGCCAGCGAGAAGCCCGCGACGAGGCCCCAGAACAGACGAGCTTCCTTCCACATGCCGATCCTCCTGTCACGATTGAATGGGGGCTCGGGGATCAGCATACGATGGATGACCGGGGGGCGATACCGCATGAACATGCGGGTAGCTCCCCGCGGGTGGGGCTAGACGAGGCGCTCCCTGAGGGCGCGGCCGACCGCCTCGGCCACGCTGTGGACCTGCAGCTTGGCGTACACGTTCCGCACGTGATCGCGGACGGTGTCGAGGCTGATCCCGAGGTGGTGGGCGACCATCTTGTACGACATTCCCTGGATCAGGGCGCGGAGGACCTCCTGCTCGCGCTGGGTGAGGCGGACCTCCGAAGCGCCCGTCGGGGCTCCCTCGGAGAGCGCGGGTGACGCGCCGACGTCGCGCATCACCTCCAGCACGGTCCGGGCGACACCGGCCGACAGCGGAGCGCCTCCCGACACCATCGACTTCAGCCGCTCCAGGATCCGGTCGGCCGGCGTGCTCTTGAGCAGATAGCCGTCCGCGCCGGCGCAGATCGCCTGCACGATCGACACCCGGTCCTCGAACACGGTGAGGATCACGACGCTGGTGTCGGGCAGGCTCGCCTTGAGGTGCCGCGTGCACTCGATGCCGCCCATCTCCGGCAGGTCGAGATCCATCAGCACGAGATCCCATCCCGGATGTCCGTTCCCGCTGCCCGGCTGGATCTCCGCGAGAGCGGCGCGGGCGGACGAGAAGCCAGCCAGGAAGGTGAAATCGGGCGACGACCGGAAGAGCGCTTCCAGGCTCGCTCGGTAGCGGAGGTCATCCTCGACGGCGACGACACGGATCGGCACCATCGGGCTAAGGTAGCAGGCTGAGGTCAATAGGGAACCGCATGATCATGCGGATCTTCCGGACGTGCTCCGGAGCCGCCCCAGCAGCGATCCGTCCGCTGGTTGCCGGGAGCCTTCGGGACGGAACCGGAGCGTTACCGTGGTCCCGCTGGAGGAAGTGGGGCGGCGGATCACGAAAGTGGCGCCGATCTCGGCCGCCCGCCGCTCCATCGAGGAGATGCCTCTACCGCTCGATCCACAGGTGGCGGCGTCGGCAGACCAGTCCTTCTTCCCGCAGCCGACGCCGTCGTCCTGAACCGCGAGCACCCAATCTTTGCCATACGGCAGGAGCTTGAGCTCTACCCGGGTGGCCCGGGCGTGGCGGGCGGCGTTGTGCAGCGCCTCCAGGCCGATCAGAGCGACGTTGCCGCGGACCGGAAGCGGCAACTCTCCTGGCGGCCATTCGGAGGGGAACCGGGTGGTGAACGCGACCTCCTCCGAGAAGAGCCGGTCACCGTGCTCGGCCAGCCTCCCCGCCAGCTCCTCCAAGGTGGCCGTGCCCGGATCGAGCGACCAGACGATATCCGAAAGCGATCCGCCGAGCTCCTCGGCGGCCGCCGCGATCTCGCCCGCCAGCCGGCGCGAATCCGGCGGACAGGTGTCGTCACCCACGATCACTCCGGAGAGGATCCCGATCGAGCCCAAGCCCGATCCCACCTCGTCGTGGAGGTCCATCGCGATCCGCGTCCGCTGGCGCTCCAGGCGCAGGAGCATCCCCACGCGGACGCGGTAGATGCCCCACAGGAGCGCGGCGCCGAGGAGGGCGAACAGAGCCAGCGCCCAGGGCTCGAGATACCATGGCGGCTTGACGACGAAGGCGAACGCGGCGGGCTCCTCAGACCACTTCTCGCCGTCGAGCGAGGCCCGCACCTCGGCGCGGTAGCTCCCGGGTCGCAGGTCCACCCAGCGAAAGGTGGGCTGCCCGCGGGCATCCTCCCACGGCCTTCCCGGACCGAGACGCACCTGATACAGGACGCGTGAGGGATCTCGGTACGAGAGCGCGGCAAACCGGAGCTCCAGCCGATTCCGGTCGTGGGACAGCTCGGGGGGGTGATCGAGGGAGATCGGGCGTCCATCGACGGATACCTCCACCAGCGCAACCCGCGGGGGCCCGCGTGCGTCGAAGCGGGCCTCGGGCGGGACGCGAACGACGCCTATGGATGTCGCCACCCAGAGGGTTCCGTCCTGCTCCTCGATCAGGTCCCGGCCGCCTTTCATAGGCAACCCGTGCCAGGTACCGGGCCGCTCGAGGACTTCCCAGCCCGATCCGGCTCCCGGCGGGGCCCCTACGCGCTCGAGGTTGCCCCGGCCCACGATCCACACGCCGCCCCGGGGGGAAGGGACGAGCGCCATGACGGAGCGCGTCGGGAGCGTCTCGCTGGCCGCCACCTGGGACCACCGGCCATCCCGAAACGCCCAGACACCTCCCAGTCTAGTGCCGGCCCACAGGACGCCGCCTGGAAGCTCGACGAACCTCGTGACCTTGCCGATTCCCGGGATCAGGTCGCACGACCACGAAGGGGATCCTCCGGGTCGAACCGAAACCGCTGGGGCGTGACAGACTTGTTCGCGCCCCGATACCCACAAGCGGTCCGAGCTGTCCAGGATGAGGCTTCCCGGCACTCCGCCTGGCCCCGGCGGACTCTCCACGGCATGCATCGATCCCGATCCCAGGTCGACGTACCGGAGTCCTTGCCCGGTCGAGAGCCAGAGCCCGTGCTCGGCGTCCGCGACGCAGGTTTCGATCCACGTCGTCATCTCGGGATGCCGGCGAACGATCGCTTCCTCACGAATCTCCAGGACCCCGCGCTCCGTCGACACCCAGAGGACGCCCCTGGGGTCGGAGCAGAGGGGGTATCGCGAATGCCACCCCGGGACGCCTCCGATCCATCGACCGAGGGAGTCTCTTCGCAGGACCCCGGTCCCCTCCAGGATCGTGAGCCAGACGCGATCCCCGAGGCGGGTCAGATCATGGATGATTCCGGACGGCAGGCCGTGCCGGCTGTTCCAGATCCAGGTCTCGGGTTCCGGCAGCTGGAGGAGCGCGGTCGCGGAACCGACCCAGAGGCTGCCTTCGCGATCCATCAGGAGGGATCTGGCACCCTCGATCCCCGCGCCTGAGCCGAATATGACAGGTTGCGCTCCTGCCCTGAGCGCCACCAGATGTCGATCGTAACCGGCCCAGACGGTCGCGCCGCGCACGGCCAGGTCGTACCCGTCGCCCAGGTCCCCCGGGAGGAAGAGAGCGCGAGTTTCGCCGCCTCTCCTTTCCAGAATTCGACCTTCCGTGGTCAAGGCGAGAAGGCGCCCGTCCGCGAGCGTGACGACGTCCTCGAGATCCTCGGCCGAGACGAGTTTCTCCGGGGGGTCGTTCGACCGGAGACGCCAGGCGCCGCCATCGGTCAGGACATGGATCGCTCCGTCGTCTGCCTTGCGCAGGTACTTCGCCGCCTCACCGCCAAGAGCGGCTGGAGACAGGAGCTTCCAGCCGGTCCTGGGGTCCTGCCAGGCGAGGGCACCCCGATGCGCGCCCCCATGGACCTTCCACAACCGACCGTTGGCATCGAACTCGATCGCACCGAGATAATCGATCGCTTCCTTCTCGGGCCCGGGCAGGGGAGTTGCCCCCGCCGCCGTGACCTCGAACAGGTCGCCACCGACTTCATGCGCCACCACCCGTCCCTGACGAGAGGTCGCGATCGACCAGACCGGCTTTTGGATCTCATCCCGCGCCCAGTGCTGGAACTCGAGGCCGTCATAGCGATAAAGGCCGTTCTCGGTCCCGATCCACAGAAACCCCCGCTCGTCCTGCGCCAGGGCGTGGACGATGGGCACGTCGAGCCCGCTTTCCTGGCTGAACCGGCGGACGAGGAGATCCTGGGCGGAGAGATGCGCGGCGGACGCAACAAACCATGCGACCGGGAGGATGAAGCTGCTACCCCAGCGACGGGCGGACGGAGACATGGAGGTTACGGCAGCTGCGCTCTCCCGATCGTCCCGGCGTCCGTCCCGAACCAGATCGCGTTCTCCGGCGCGTGATAGAACATGTGGCGCACGGTGCCACCGCCGCTCGGGATCTCCGCGATCGCGAAAAACTCCTCGGTGGCGGGGTCGAACCCGACCAGCCGGTTGGGGTCGGGGCCCGTCTCGACGAACCAGGGCCGACCCTCGTCGTCCATCGCCATCCCGTACGGCCGGGCCGCCTCACCACCCGGCGCCGGCCACTCGCGGATCTCGCCCGACGGCTCGATCCGTCCGAGCATCCCTTTCGCGAAGTCGACGTACCATACGCGTCCGGCGGCGTCGACCTGGAGGCGGCGTGGCCGAGCCTCGTCGCGGGGCAGCACGACTTCCTCGATCTGCATGGTCGCCGGGTCGATCCGGCCGATCTTGTTGGTCCCGAACTCGGTGAACCAGGGTCGCCCCTCGCCGTCCACGACGATCCCGTAGGGGCGCGCGTTGGGGGTCGGGACCTCGATGAGACGGACCTCCCCGGTCTCCCGATATAGCCGCCCGACCCGGTTGCCGCCCTGGACGGTGAACCAGATGTCTCCCTGATCGTCGAACACCAGCGTGTGGGGGTCTTCCGCCAACGGATCGGGCATCGGGAACTTGGTGATCTCCCCGCTCCCGGGATCGAGCCGTCCGATGTGGGCGGCCCGGTTCCCGGCGTACCAGACGCTCCCGTCCTCGCCGACGATCACGTTGTGGGGGCCGGCGCCGGGATCGAGGTCGAAACGCCGGAACTCGCCGGTCGACGGCTCCAGCACCCCGAGGTAGTCACCGGTCTGGCCGACGAACCACACCTGCCCCTCGGGGCCCACGTACGGATCGCGGGGTCGGGTCGACGCCCAGGGAACCTCCCACTCGCGGATCTCGACTTCCGTCGCGACAGTGGTTGCGTCCGCGTCGCCCGCGACGGAATCGGGCAGCGCCTCCGCCTGGCCGGAGGCCGATCCCTCGCCGCCGCAGGCCGCGAGGAACCCGATCGTCAGCGCCAACAGAGCGACCTCGATGGATGTCCTCATGGTCATTCCTCCTTGCGTGCCTTCCACAGGTTCTCGGCCGGCCACCGCCGCGACCACTCGCGGCTCCAGCCGTCATACGACGTCGTCGCGCGTGGTCCCGGTCGCAGCTCGATCAGATCCTCGATGATAAGACGATGCTGCCGGAAGAGTCGAATCCAATCCCCATACCCCAGATGGTACTCGACGTGCTTTTCCGTCTCCCAGCGCCGCATCCCGAAATAGTCGCGCTGGAGCCGTGCGACGTGGGGTCTCCCCTCGCTCGAGCACAGAAAGGAGAGGGGGCTCTCGTTGGTGAACGCCAGCAGTCCGCCCGGACGAAGGAGACGCGAGCACTCGGGGACCACGCGCACAGGGTCCGCGAACGACATCGCCCCATGGTCACAGAAGACGACATCGAAGGTCTCGTCGGCCAGCGGAGTCTCCTCGGCGCTGGCCTGCACGAGCGGGAACTCCACGCCGGCCCGGGCCATGAGCCGGCTGGCATGACCGAGCTGGCGTCCGGAGTTGTCCAGGCCGACGGGATGGGCCCCCAGGCGGGCCAGGGCGATCGACCATTGCGCCGCCCCGCAACCCAGCTCGAGAACGCGCCTGTCCCTCACCTCTCCGAGCGCCTCGAGACGGCTCTCCGGAATCCGCCACACGCCCCAGGCCGCGCGGCCGACCGACAGCCGGCGACGATGCGTGGCCTGGTATTCGTCGGCCGTGCGGTCCCAGTATCTCCGGTTCTTGGCGGCCCGGGTTCGGGACCGGATCATCGGATCCGCTCCGCCAGACGCTGAAACCGCTCCACCAAGTCGGAGCGGCCCGCCCTTTGGAGGGCCGGGAACAGAACCTGCACGGGGACGGAGACCCGCCGCGGATGGCTGCCCGGCGGCTCGGGGTTGACGAGCACGAGACCGATCTCGAGGCCGGAGCCATCACGGGCTCTCTGTCGGAGGTCGGCGGTGGACACCTCGGGCAGAATGCGGACACCGTCAGAGAGCCGGGCCGTTCCATCGGGCTCGAACCGGACGTGTCGCTCGGCCGGCACGGCGACCTGCAGGGCCTCCGCCGCCGCCGCCCGGAACGGCTCCCTCAGAGGATCGTCGGGATTCGCGTTTCGGCGCGCCCTTCGGTACCATGGCCGAATCCCGGTCTCCGCATCGGCTCCCGTCATCAGCCGGACCGCCTCGCGCCGGCTGGCGTCGTACTCGGGGCTCGCCCGGTACCGGGGCGCATCGCCCCGACGGACCAGGACCAGCACGACCAGCACTCCCAGAAACATCACGAACGAAAGGAGCACGGCGATGCCGGCCAGAACCATGGCCGGAGCATACCTCGGCCGTCGTCGGTTGCCAATGCCCGAGGACGACGCTAGCGTGGCCTCCGCCATGGCTTCCGACCGGATCCGCACGGCGCTCGCCCGGTTCATTCCGGTGCGGGGCAAGCTCGCCCTCGCCTCGCTGGTGCTGGGAATCCTGATCACGATTCCCGCCTTCTATCTGCACGACCTGTGGCTGGCGCTGATCGGCGCGTTGCCGCTGGGCGGCGGGCTGGCGCTCCTCCTCATCCCCCTCCCCCACACCCGGTGAGGCTCCGCCGGTTGCCGATCGCGCTGGCGGTCGGTGTGCTGGCCGCCGCCTGCGACGTCTCGACCAGCGAGCCGTTCATCCGCCGGACGTTCGGGTTCACCTTCGAGAACGACATCGGCGAGTGGATAGCGGACGCGACCGACATCGACGATCCTCCGGTCACCTGGTCGGTCGAACGCTCGGACCAGCTGGCCAAGGGCGGGGAATGGTCGGTCCGGCTGTCGCTCGACAACCTGAACGACGCCGGGAAGATCTGGATGGAGCGGGAGTTCCAGCTGACTCCCGGCCTCACCTACGAGGTCGAGGTGGCGTTCGACTTCGCCAGCGCAGACTTCGGGGACGTCAACCTGTGGACGATCATCGCCGGCGCCACGCCGGCCGACCCGGAAATCGCCGACGACCTGACGTTCCAGGATGAAACCGGAAACGGCGCGGACGCGGATGTGGGGCACGTCTGGACCGCCCGGCGCTACGAGCTCGGCGCCGTGACCGCCGACCCCGAAGGCTCCATCTGGGTCGCTCTCGGCGTGTGGGGCATCTTCGAGACGGCCCGCACCTACTACATCGACGACGTCGAGTTGATCTTCACCCGCCAGTAGGCTCGTCCACCGCTTCGTTCCGCGCCTCGTCGGCGGGCGGGCGGGGGGTCGGCGTCCCCGGTCGGCCCTGGCTGTACTTCTCCTCTACGATCTCCCGGATCTCCGGGAGCGGCACACCCGCCTCGTATTGTCTCTTCGCCTCCCGGGCGATATCGATGCAGATCGTTCAGCCGAACCCCATCGGGTCCGGATCCACCCGCGGGAGCGGGCCGGTCCGGTCGATCGCGTCGACGAAGCAGTCGTAGTTGGAGGCGTGGGGCGGGGTCTCGCGCTCGCAGCCGCAGTAGCACGGCATGTAGCTCAGGACCTCGGGATGCCGGGCGGCGAACACGTACGCTTCCACGATCTCGTCGGGCACCTCGGCGAAGGCGGCCGGAAACTGGACGCCCTCGATCGTGATCCAGGGGTCGCCCGAACGAGTCGCGGCCCCGGCACCGGTGGAAGGCGGCTCCGCCCCGCCACCGGTGGAAGCCGGCTCCGCCCCGCCACCGCAGGCGGCGAGGGCCAGGAGGGCGGTCGTCAGCGCGCTCCGGTACCTGCCGGGGCGGGACCCCCATTTGCCGACCTGGTTCAGCTTCGCCATGGCCTCGCAATCTACCACGCCTCCCGCGGGACGGCCGGGGGGAGGACGGAAGGTTCATGCCGACTTTTGGCATCCGGCTTCCATTCGATCTGACGACGGACCGAGGATCTCATCCTGTCGGAGGGGCTTCCCGCTCCAGATCGGGCTCGGCCCGAGGCTTGCAGCCTTTCTTCGCCCGACATCCAAAAGCGATCCGAACGATAACGGCGCATCCGGAAGGCCACCCACGAAAGGTTTCCGAACGATGTACCGACACCACGCAACGAACCCTCGCGGCAACGAGCGCGGCGCCACCGTCGTGGTGGTCGCCCTGGCGATGACGGGCCTTCTCTCGGTCGTGGCCCTGGCGGTGGACGTCGGCATGCTGCTCACAGCCCGCACCGAAGCCCAGCGCGCCGCGGACGCGGGAGCTCTCGCCGGCGCGGCGATGCTGATCACGAACCCGGGCGCCGATCTACCGGCGCGCCAAGAGGCACGGCTCTACGCGCAGCTCAATACCGTTCTGAACCAGCCGGTCCAGGTGGACCTCAACGAGGACATCGACGTCGACCTCGCCAACGAGCGCGTCACCGTTCGCGTCCGCCGGGACGACTTGCGTGGCGGTCCGGTCGCCACGTGGTTCGCCCGCATCTTCGGCGTCGACGTCGTGGACATCGCCGCGGTCGCCACCGCGGAAACCGATCCGGCCGGTTCCGCCGCTTGCGTGAAGCCGTTCACGATCTACGACAAGTTCGACGACCGGAACGACAACGGCGTGTTCGATCCCGGGATCGACGAGTATGATCCAGCCACGACCGGTTACGGGTCGAGCTGGAGAAATCCCGGCGAGCCCGGTGACGACGGCCAGGGCTACATCAACGATCTCGGTTTTCCGATCGTGCTGAAGGGAAACGCCAAGGACGGCGATCCGTGCTGTCCGGGCACGGGGCCGAGCTGGTATTACCCCTGGGCGATGCCCGACCCGGACGGCGGCAGCGGCCGCGGCGCCTCCGCCTACCGTGCCAACATCGCCGCGTGCAACCCCTCGCTGATCTCGATCGGCGTGGAATACGACGTGGAGCCCGGCAACATGAACGGCCCGACGCGGCAGGGGGTCGAAGAGCTGATCTCCCAGGATCCCTTCGCACAGTGGGACCCGCTCACCAACCAGGTCGTCGGGAGCGACTACACCCCCTGGCATAACAGCCCGCGGATCGGGATCGTGCCGGTGTTCAATCCCTCGCGCGAGTTCGATCCGGGCCGCAAGCCGATCGAGTTCAGCGGCTTCCTGGCTGTCTTCTTCGAACGGGTGACGGGGAACGGCAACAATCAGAAAGTCGAGGGCCGGATCCTCTACTCCGTCGGAATCGGGGGCCAATCGGGGGCATCCGGAACGACCAAGTACGTGCATCTCGTGCAGTAGCCCCGAGCGCAACAAGCCCTCCCCGTGGCCCCTGGTAGGAAGTCAGTTTCAAACTGACCCACTCCCCGGCTACTTGCGCGGGCCACTCCGCGGCCGGATCCTCTTCGCGACCGGGATCGGCGGCGGCACGCCCACCGCCCCCGGAGCCAAGTTCGTCCAGCTGATCGAATAGCCGCCTCTCCGCCGCGACCGCGGGCGCCGGCCCTCCGGCGCGCGCTGGACCTCTCCCTCTGAGCGCTCCTCAAGGCTCGGTTCGTGCGACTCGTCCACCTGTCGATCCGCGGCGGACGGCGAGGCTCCGTCATCGGCTCGACCAGTGGATGTGGCGGATCTTCCATCCCTCGGGCGTGCGCGCCAGGACGATCGTCTCGACGCCGTGGGCGTCGATCTCCCGACCCCGGAAGGTCCCCTTCACGCGGTACTCCCGGATAAAGAGCGAAAGATCCGATCCGGTGACGACCGCATCGCGGACCGTCTCGAACCCGACCGCCCGGCTGAACTCGATGTCGCTCGCGAGGTGGCCGCTCCGGTACTCGGCCATGGTCTCGGCGTGGCCGCTCTCGTACACGACGAGGTCCGGATGGAGGTACCCCAACGCCCGGATCGAATCGCCCGTTGCCAGGGCGGCGTGGAACCCGTCGACCACGGCGCGGATCGCCGCCTCGTCCGGCGGGGCCGCCGGCCGCTCCTGGGCCCGCACCGGCTGGAGAGCGAGGAGTCCCGACAGGAGCGCCGCGATCGTGAGGAGAACCCCGTAGCGACAGGCGGCGGCGAGATATCCTTCTGCCATCGTCATCAGTGCGCGTGGTCTCCGGTCATCATCGGAGCCGGACGCAGCCGGAAGAAGAGCTGGAGGCCCGTGAGCGTTGTCGAGCTGTAGAAGGATTCGAGGTCGTCGGGCACGCGCGAGACGGTAACACCGGCGCCGAAGCCGGGCACGAGACCGCCTACGGGATCGAGCTGGCGGATGTAGCCGAGCCCGAGCTTGCCGACCGTGAACGACCGCTCTTCGAACTCCTCGGGCAGAACCAGATCTCCGCCACTCTTGTCCGCGACCTCGACGCGACCGTAGACGATGTCCCGTTCGGCGAGGTTGAGGTTCGTCTCAGCGAGGAAGGCGTGCGTCGCCGAGCCCCCTTCGCGGTTTCGTCCCCAGGCGAAGGTGCTGGCCCAGACCCTTTCCTCTGCCAGCGCGCGGTGGTAGGTCGCCGACGCGGTCACGCGCGTGACGTCGATCCGCGGGCCTCCGACCTCGTGGGCCTCCGCCTCGTTCAGCCGCCCGGCGGAGATCTGAAGCGCCCACCTCTCGTTCGGCAGAAGCCAGAATCGCCCCGCGTACGAGTCGAGCGCGTCGAGATCGAAGTCGTAGCGCTCGGCGTCAGGCTCACGGCCGTTGAAGAGCGACGTCTCTGCCTTCCACCGCCGGCCGTAGACCCCTGCCGTCGCGACGCCGAACGCGATGTGGGTCGAGTCGAGCCAGTGGTGGCCGATCGGGGCGATCGGGTTTGGAAAGGAAGAGATGCGATGCGGAAACGCGACCGGTCCGAGCGCGGGCTCGCCGACCGGTCCGCCGTAGAGCTGGAGCGCGAGACCGTCCGCCAGCGCGCGCTCGTAGACGCCGGCCAGCTCCATGAAGAGGTCGTGGGGATGTTGCCGGTCGTGGAGCGGCTCGCCGTCGCAGAACTCGCCGGTCGCGAGGAGGTCGGGATAGCCGCAATCAGTGGCGGTCAGCGGGTCGGCGCTCAGCATGGCGCGCAGCACCACGTCGCCCCCCGCTGCCGGCCGGCGCGCCATTCCCATGATCCAGTTCGTCGCACCGAACTGCTCGCGGCCGCGGTCGCCGCCGTCGTCGAGGTAGTGAATGAAGAGGTTTCCGTGGAGCATGAGCTCCCAGTCGCCGGCCTGACGGTGGAGGGCGTGCATGGGGCTCGCGTCGGGGAGCCAGGCCGTCCCGGACCCCTCCCGCGTGCGAGGGATGTCGAGCGGGCCTGGCTGCATGGCCATCCCCGCCATGGGAGCCATCGCGGACGTATCGGCGGCTGCGACCGAATCGCCAGCCTGTTCCGGATGGCGGTGCTCCTGCGC
>JBOHRW010000233.1:0-7515 GCA_050732935.1 Gemmatimonadota bacterium | reverse complement strand
CCCCCGGGACCGAGCCAGTTGTGGGTCGTGAACGTGCCGGTGGCGTCGATCACGACGTCGGCGGTCTCGACGCGCTCGCCCCGTGCGGTGCGGAGCAGGATGCGAAAAGGCCGTCCCGATCGCTCCTCGGAGGCGATCTCCTCTCCTTTCAGAAGGATGCCTCGCGACAGGGCGACGACCTCGGTGCCTGTGTGGATATGACCCGACAGGACCGGGCTGGCCGCCAGAGGATCGAGGTACGAGTCGACGTACTCATGCCCGGTGGGAAGCGCTTCGGGATCGTTCCCATCGAGCCCGACGATCCCGCGACCGGCTTCGGAGACGTTCATCCGCCACGGCGAGAACATGCGCACGTGACCCCACCGGCGGACGCTCTCGCAGACGCGGGCCATCTCGTAGACATCGGCGTCCCACCCCGCGAGCCGGAAGCGGAGTAGACACTCGAGGCCGATCGGTCCCGCCCCGAGAATCGCCACGCTGCGGTGGCTCATCCTCTCATCCTCTCGCTCATCGAAGGTGATAACGTTTCACGGAGTCGGCCCATTTCCGGCGCCACCGCAGCCTTGCGGGACGCGGAACGCCAGGGATAAGGTACGAGCGCAGGTGAGCGGCGCGCATTCATGGTCATCATGGGGGACGAGGTGGCCATGTCGCATGCTCAACACATCCACGAGGGAGACGGACACCAAACCGAAAGGAAGCCCATGGCCGACGCGAGCGTCTGCCCCACCGAGAACGGCCCCTACCATGTCAAGGGCGGGATCAGGCTCGTGCTGAGCGACGGCACCGAGCTCGACGCCGGCGAGGAGACCTGGCTCTGCCGCTGCGGGCACTCCCGCATGAAGCCGTTCTGCGACGGCTCCCACAAAGGAGCCGGGTTCGCGTCCGGCAACGACGACATGCGGACGAACGAGGGGTAGGCTGCGCGCAACCTCCGGGCCTGACACGGCATCACGTCCCGCGATCCCGTAGCTCCCGGTAGAGGCGCTCGGTCTTCTCCACGGTCCGGGCGATCTCGAAGTCGCGCACCCGCTCGGCCGCGGCGCCGATGAGTCGGCGAGCCAGCGAAGAGTCACCGAGGATCCGCTCGATGGCGGCCGCCAGCGCGGGGGCGTCGCCCGGCGCCGCGAGCAGCCCGGTGCGTCCGTCCTCGATCATCTCGGGAATGCCGCCCGCCGACGTGGCCACGACGGGAACACCGGCCGCCATGGCGTCGAGCACACTAGTCCCCAGCCCCTCGATCTTCGACGTGAGGACGAAGACATCGGCCTGTGGCAGCCAGCCGCGCGCCCCCTCGACAAAGCCCAGGTAGCGCAGCCGGTCGGCGAGACCGCGGCGCTCGACCTCGGCGACGGTCCGGTCGAACAGGCCGCCCGATCCGAGCACCGCCCATCGCGCCCGCGGCCTGCGCTCGAAGAGAAGCGAGGCGGTTTCGATGAGCGTAGGATGGTCCTTGTAGTCCTCCAGCGAGGCAATGGTGAGTACGACTGGAGCGCCCCGATGGGCCTCCACACGCTGGCGGAGGTCGGGGCCGTCCGGCGGGGACGGGGTCTCGAGCTCGATCCCGGAGTGGATCACGGTGATGCAACCGGCCGGGTCACCGTCCTCGATCAGGACGTCCTTCACGCGTCCGCTGACGGCGATCAGATGGTCGGCGCCGCCGGCGTACTTCCAGCGCGACAGGCGGTTCGACCGGATGTGAAAGTCGACCCGGCGATGCCCGACGACGAGCGGTCGGGACCGCGACAGCCGGGCGGCCGCCGCCGCCGGGGTCAGGCTGTGGGTATCATGGGTGTGGACGACCTCGGGCTGATGGCGAGCGATCAGCCGGCGCAGGTTACCGACCGCGCGGGGATCGACCTCGCCACGATACGGGTGCGAGAGCACCTCGAAGCCCGCGGCCGTGGCGCGGCGCGCGAGCGGGCTTCCCGACCGGGTCACGAACCACTGCCGGTGGCCCCGGTCCCTGAGGCCGAGCGCGAGCCGCCAGAGCTGGTTCTGGCCGCCCGCCCAGATCGTGCGGACGTCGCAGTGGAAGATCAGCAAGCGGGCTCGATCCCGTGTGACGTCCACGTCCGGCCACTGCGCTTCGTTTCCTCGAGAAGGCTGCGGTTCGCGGCGATCTCGTCCTCGCGAGCGTAGCCGCGCTCATGCCAGAGGTGAACGCAGATGGCGCGGTGTCGTATCTGCCTGCCGCGGATTCCCAGATTGCGCAGGCGCTCGCCGAGCTCGACATCCTCCAGACCGTACGTCATTCGCTCGTCGAAACCGTTCACCCGCGTCAGGTCCGACCGCCAGCCGGAGACGTTGTGACCCTTCCAGCGCCGGTTCGTCGTGGTCACCCGATCCAGGAGGGGGGCGAGTCGAGGTCCGGCGCGCAACCGGATTTCCTTGCGCGAAGGTCTGAGACCGAGGCTCCGGAGATAGTCCGGATCGGTGGCCCGCCCGGCCAGGATCACGTCCTTCCCGATCGCCTCGCTCACATGACGCGGAAGCTTGAAGTAGCCTCCGACGAGGTAGGAACCCGCTTCGCGCAGGCGCATGTGAACCTGCACGAAGTCCGGACGCGGGATGCAATCGCCGTCGGTGAAGATCAGGTACTCGCTCCGGGTGGCGAGGATGGCCTTGTTCAGGATGGCCGTCTTCCGGAAGCCACGGTCCTGATGCCAGACGTGACGGATCCGCAGGCCCAGGTCTCCCCGCAGACGCTCGATCCGCTCTCGCGTGGCCGGGCCCGAGCCGTCGTCGGCAATGACGATGTCGAATTCGCGATATTCCTGGGTCGCGAATCCGCAGAGACTCTTCTCCAGGAGGTTGGGAGCCTCGTAGGTCGACAGAATCACCGAGACGCTGGGAGAGGAGGACACGTGACCGTTCAGGTTCGAGTTGCTGGCGGTCGGACGACGCTAGAAGATTGGGTCACGCTGAAGGGCATTTCACCCGCTCCCGGAGCCTTGTGACACCACGATGAGCCGATCGAACGACGTCCCACGCGTCGCCTTCCTATTTCTCGGCCACATCCACCAGGTATTCCATACGGCTCCGATCGCCTTCGAGCTCGGGTGCCTGGAAAAGACGGAGCTGTCGCTCTTTGCCGGTTCGCGGGAAGGTCTCGAGCTGCTGAAGCGACTGGAGCGCCACTACCCGGGAAGCGACGCGCGGATCGAGATCCTCGAGCCCGCAATCTGGCACCGCGCCCTGGCGTCTCTCAAGCGCCGTCCGTATCCGCGGTGGAAGTTCGTCATGCGACGGCACGAGCGGCGGCTTCTTGGGTACGACGTGATCGTCTCGCCCGACTTCTACTCGATTCAACTCATCCGCCGTCGGAGCGGCGAACGCCCGCTGTTCGTCCGTGTTTTCCACGGCGCGGGCGATCGCGGCTACGGGCCCGACGAGCGGCTCCTCTTCTACGACAAGGTTCTCCTCCCCGGCAAAAAGGTCGCGCGTCGGCTCGAGGACATCGGCATCCTGCCTCGGGTGTCATCGTCGATCATCGGCTACCCGAAGTTCGACGTTCTGAGTAACGATCATTCTCCCCGCACGCGCATCTTCGAGAACGACCGGCCCACTGTTCTCTTCACCCCCCACTTCGTCGACGGCCTGTCGTCGTGGTTCGATTGGGGCCTCGACATCCTCGAGATGTTCCATCGTTCCGACCTGTACAACCTGATCTTCGCGCCTCACATCATGCTGTTCGCGAAAAAGGACCCCCGCCAGTTGATTCCCGACCGGTACTTCGAAGCGTCTCACATCCACATCGATACGAGCAGCCTGGCCTCCGTCGACATGACCTACACGAACATGGCCGACGTGTATCTCGGCGACGTGAGCAGTCAGGTGTACGAGTTCGTCATTCGACCCCGACCCTGCATCTTTCTCGATCCCCACGGTACCGACTGGCGAGACGACCCGAGCTTTCGATTCTGGAATATGGGCCCCGTGGTCACCAGTCTGCGGGATCTGGCGGGGGTTTTCGCCACCCCGCCCGCGCTGGACGACGCGACCCGCGCAATCCAGCAAGACCTCGTCGCCGAGACATTCGACCTCGATCCCGCGAAAAGCTCGGGCGTGCGAGGGGCCGAGGTCATTCTCGAGCTGCTGGAACGGGGATAGCGGATTGAACGATCACGCCGGCATCTCCGCGAACTGAAGTTCGTAGAGCTGGTTGTACCGGCCCTCGCGAGCGAGCAGCTCGGTGTGGGTTCCCTGCTCGATCACACGACCGGCTTCGATCACGATGATCCGGTCGGCATTGAGGACGGTCGACAGGCGGTGCGCAATGACGACAACGGTGCGGTTCTCCATCAGCCGGGTGATCGCCTGCTGGACCAGCGCCTCGCTTTCCGAGTCGAGAGCCGAGGTCGCCTCGTCGAAGATGAGAATCGGTGGGTTCCTATAGATGGCGCGGGCGATCGCGAGTCGCTGGCGCTGACCCCCCGATAGCCGGATCCCACGCTCGCCTATCGGTGTCTCGAACCCCTGGGGCAGCTCGCGGATGAAATCCAGCGCGTTGGCGGCCCGGGTCGCCTCCTCGAGGCGCTCCGTCTCCAGCTCGACGCCGTACGCCACGTTCCGGGCGACGGTGTCGTGGAAGAGGATCGTCTCCTGCGTCACGATTCCCATGAGCCCACGCAGGTCCGCCAGCCTGACCTCGCGCAGGTCCTGTCCGTCGATCACGAGCCGCCCGGCCGTCGGATCGTAGAACCGGGGCAGCAGGTCCACGATCGTCGACTTGCCCCCTCCGGAGGGCCCGACCAGCGCGACCACCTCGCCCTTGCCGATCGCGAAGGTGATGTCGTGCAGGACGCGACCGCCTTCCTCGTCGTAGGCGAACGAGACGTGCTCGTAGCGGATCTCGCGCTCGAATGACGGGATGGGAACTGGGTGCGCCGCTTCCTTCACGTCCGGCTCCTCGTCGAGCACCCCGAAGATCCGCTCGCAGCCGGCCAGGGCGGGCTGCACGTCCTCGTTCAGGCGCGAGAGGTACTTGATCGGGCTCGACAGCTTGAGCGAGGCCACCAGAAAGACGAAGAAGGTCTCGGGGGTGAGCGTGCCATCTACGAGAATCATGCGGCCGCCGATGTAGAGGATGAGCACCACTGCCCCGGCGAGGAGAAACTCGGAGAGCGGGGTGGCAAGACGCGAGTACTTCTTCGAGCGCACGAGCTGCCTCTGGTAGGCCTGGTTGTCCCGGCCAAACCGTTCCTGCTCGAAGCGCTCGGCGCCGAACGCGCGGACGATCCGGATCCCGGCGATGTTCTCCTGGAGGGCGCTGGTGACGTCACCCAGCTTCCGAAGGAGCTCCCGGTTGACCCGCCTCAGCTTGCGCGCGATGAGGACCGCAATCCAGGCGATCGGCGGCAGGATGATGAGGGCGAGCAGGGTCAGGCGCCAGGAGATCGCGACCAGGATCAGCACCGTGACGATGACCTCCAGCAGGTAGCGCGTGACGTTGATGACCCCCGTCGAGATGGCGGCCTTCAAGAGCTGGACGTCGTTGGTCAGGATCGACATCAGATGCCCGGCGCGGGTCTGCTGGAAGTAGCGGAAGGAAAGACGCTGCAGGCGGGCGAAGAACTCGGCGCGGAGGTCCCGCAGAGATCTCTCCAGGACGATCTGGGGGAGAAATTCCTGCAGATAGCCGAGGATCGCCTTCAGGAAGTAGATCGCCAGGATGATCAGGCACACGTTTCTGAGCGTGTCCAGCGTCGACGGCTCCTGGAGCCACGCGAAGAGATCGTACTTGAAGAAGTGCTCGGCCCGGGCCATGAACCCCTCGGGCGGTGACGGGATGATGATCTCCGGTCCGCCAAAGAGGACCTGCAGGAACGGGATCAGAAGTACGATCGAGAAGCCGTCTACGAGCGCGAAGGCGATCATCAGCAGGAACGACAGGCCGAGGAGTCCGGCGTGCGGCCGCAGATAGCCCAGGACGCGAAGGTAGGTCCGCATGGCGACGAAGATATTAAACTCCCGCGGATCGAGCCTTTCGATCCATCCCATCCCCGATGAAGGAGGCCGCAGCATGGACGAGTTCCTCCCTGGAGTCTTCCACTGGATCACGCATCACGAGGGCATCGGAGCGCCGATCCACTCCTATTGCCTCGAGGACGCTGACGGCAGCGTGCTGGTCGACCCGGGTGTCCCCGA
This sequence comes from Gemmatimonadota bacterium, assembly GCA_050732935.1. Classification (GTDB taxonomy): domain Bacteria; phylum Gemmatimonadota; class Gemmatimonadetes; order JACCXV01; family JAHWKZ01; genus DASRVA01. The sequence continues at coordinate 1,365 of JBOHRW010000233.1, read as the reverse complement.
GGAGGGGCTGGACTGGTTTCAGGATCGCGGCACGCCCCACGACATCCTGCTGACCAACCGGCATCATTACCGGCACAGCGGCCGGTTCGCCGACGTCTTCGGCAGCACGGTGCGCGCCCACAGGACCGGGATGCAGGAGTTCACGAAGGGAGAGAAGGTGGAGCCGTTCGAGTTCGGCGCGGCCCTCCCGAACGGCTTTCTCGCGGTGGAGGTCGGCGTCCTGTGTCCGGAGGAGACCGCCTTCCACACGGTGCGCGAGGGCGGAATCCTGTTCCTCGGTGACTCGGTCGTCCGCTGGGGGAAGGACCTCGGGTTCGTGCCCGAGAAGCACATCGGCGACGATCCGCCGGCGATCAAGAAGGGGATCAAGGAATCGCTGGCGCGGATCCTGGAGGAGCTGGAGTTCCGGCACCTCTGCCTGGCGCACGGTGACCCGATCCTGAACGACGGAGCGGACCGGCTCCGCGCGTTCGTCGAGGCGGATTAGTGCCGTCCGAGGGGCCCGCGCCGCCCGAAGGCTCGCCGCCGCGCGAGATCGCACCAGGCCTCTTCCACTGGAGTGCCTTCCATCCGGAGCAGAAGATCGTGGTCAGCTCCTACTACGTGGAGCCGGCGCGCGTCCTGATCGATCCGATGGTTCCCGACGACGGCCTCGCGTGGTTCGAACTGCGGGCCCCCGAGCATGTCCTCGTCACGAACCGCTACCACTCGCGGGGGAGCGCCGCCTTCGTGGAGGCGTTCGGCTGCCGCGTCCGGTGCCACGAGGCCGGCCTCGAGCACGTGCGGGAGCGAGTGGCGGCCGAGCCCTTCGAGCACGGCGAGGTCCTGGCCGGGGGGATCGAGGCGCTCGCCGTTCCCGGCGAAATGCCGGACGAGACCTCGCTCCACGTGCCCGCGGCGGGAGGTGGCCTGACCTTCGCGGACGTCCTCATCCGGGATGGCGAGGGCCCCCTCGGCTACGCGCCCGACGGGTGGTACGGGGACGACCCTGAATCCGCCAAGGCCCGGGTCGTCGAGGCGGGCCGCGCGCTCCTTGCCCTGGACTTCCGGCACCTCCTCTTGACCCACGGCGAGCCGATCGTGGACGGGGGCAAGGGCGCGTTGCGGGGATTTCTCGAGCGGAAGCCCTAGGAGGGAAGGACCCCTCCCCTTTTTCATGCGCGAGCCCCGGCGCCCGTTATACGGGTGAGAATCGTACGCTGGTCTCGACATCATGAGCCCGCATCACAGGAGGAGCGCCACCATGCTGAGTTCAATCCGCTTCGCGGTCGGTCAATCCTCGCTCGGCAGGGTCCTCGTGGCGACGACCGCCAGGGGAGTATGTGCGATCCTGATCGGCGACGATCCGGCCACGCTGTCACGCGA
>JBOHRW010000232.1:0-12941 GCA_050732935.1 Gemmatimonadota bacterium | reverse complement strand
GGGTGCCGCGGCCGAATCGCGCCTCCAGAAGCTGATACGCGGTGGCGAGCTCCCCACGGTAATAGACCGGCAGGAGCACCACCGCGACGAGCGCCCGTCCGAGGACGTAGCCGAAGGCGAGCTGGAGGAAGGTCAGGGAGCCGAGATAGGCGACTCCGGGGATCGACAGGAAGGTCAGCGTGCTGGTCTCGGTCGCGACGATCGAGAGCATGACGGCGACCCAGGGCAAGTCGCGGTTTCCCAGGAAGTAGTCGCGCCCACCCCGCTGGCCGCGGCCGAGCCAGGCGCCCCAGGCCGTGACGCCGACGAGGTAGAGGACGATGACGGCGAGGTCGAGCCCCGACGCCGCCGTCACCGGACGCGTTCGGGCGAGCGGGACGCGGCGGGGCAGCGCGGGCGCACCGCTTCGTCGGCCGGCGCTCCGCGGCGTGGAGCCTCCTCGGCGCTACGCGCCTGCGGGGTCTCCACTTGCTCTGCGAAACGGCCTCCTCCGGGTGCGCCCGCGCTGCTCAATCCGTATCGCTATCCCAGCGCGCTCGTGGGCACAGGCGGCGTCGGGACGCGCCGGCCGTTCCGCTCGACCACGTACGCCTCGATCGCGAAGTACGCGGGGAGACCCAGGCGCTCGAGCGTGCCCGCGGTGCCGCGGTTGCGCTCGTCGACCCGCTCCCAGAACTCCCGCTCGTCCGGTCCCGGGAAGGGAGCCTTGTCCTTCTGCGACTCGTGCTTGAAGATGGCCAGGATCTTCCGGCGGAGCTCCTCCTCCGAGAGCGGGACCAGCACCGTCGCCTCGCTGACCGGCCATTCCTCCCATGCGCCGCGGTAGAACCACACCTCCGGCATGGGCCTGCCCTGGCGCTCCAGCGCGCGCTCGATCGCTTCCAGGCACATCCTGTGCGTGCCGTGAGGATCGGACAGATCGCCGGCGGCGAAGACCATCTGGGGCCGCACTTCCTCGAGCAGCTCGTGGACGATCTCCACGTCGGGCTCCCCGATCGGGTCCTTGCGGACCTGGCCCGTCCGGTAGAAGGGGAGGTTCAGGAACCTGGCCTGCTCGCGGCGGATCCCCAGCGAAGCGAGCGCCGCCACCGCCTCGGACTCGCGGATCGCCCGCTTGATCTCCTGGATCTCGGCAATATCCACCTCGCCGGGATGCTTCCCGTCGAGGAAGCTCTCGATCCGTCTCCGCAGGGCCTCCAGCGGCGCCACGTCCAGGCCGAAGCCGCGCTCGACCCGCTCCATCAGGTCGAGGTGCCGCCGCACCTCGTGGTCGAAGACGGCGATGTTCCCGCTGGTCATGTAAGCGACCGTGATCTCGTTGTCGTTCATCTGGAGCTTCCGGAGGATCCCGCCCATCGAGATCACGTCGTCGTCGGGATGCGGCGAGAAGACGAGGATCCCGCGGCCGGACGGGAGCTTGCTCTTGCCGCGGATCTTGGCGATCAGCGCGTTGAAGACGTCGCCGTTGATCGGGCCGGCCGAGCCGTGGCGGGCGATCAGCATGCTCAGGTGATGGTCGCGGTAATCCTGGTCGCTGAGCCGCAGGATCGACTTGCCGACCCGTTCGCTCAGCCAGACCACGGCCTCGATCTCCCGCTGTGGCGACCACTCGACCTCGTCCAGGAGCCACGGCGTCTTCACTCGCGTCAGGTCGGCCGCGGCGGGCGGGTCGAGGTACACGGTGGCGCGCGGATGCTGCTGGAGATAGGTGGCCGCCACGTCGGGGGAGACCTGTCCCTCGACGGCGCGCTGCACGATGCGGGCCTTGTGCTCGCCGGTGGCCAGCAGCAGCACTTCGCGCGCATCGAGGATCGTCGCCACCCCCATCGTGATCGCCCGCGGCGGCACGTTGTCCTCGCCGAAGAAGTCGGCGGCGGCGTCCCGACGTGTGATCGTGTCGAGATAGACGAGGCGCGTCCTGGAGTCTCGCCCCGAGCCCGGCTCGTTGAACCCGATATGGCCGCTCCGGCCGATCCCCAGGATCTGGAGGTCGATCCCGCCGGCCTCCCGGATCGCGTCCTCGTAGCGCCGGCACTCCTCCTCGACCTCCTCCTCGGGGACACCGCCGCGCGGACTGTGCAGGTTCTCACGCCGGATGTCGATGTGATCGAAGAAGTTCTCCCGCATGTAGCGGCCGTAGCTGTGCAGGCTCTCCGGATCCATGGGGTAGTACTCGTCCAGGTTGAACGTGACCACGCGCTGGAACGAAAGCCCTTCCTCGCGGTGGAGGCGGATCAGCTCGCGGTAGATCTCGAGCGGGGTCGAGCCGGTGGCGAGCCCGAGGATGGTCGGCCGCCCGGCGGCGTCGTGGGCCCGGATCAGAGCCGCGATCCGGCCCGCCACGACCTCGCCCTGTTGCGCGTAGTCCTCGATGAGGACGGTCTCGATCCGCTCGGGATTCATGCCATTCTCCCGGGAGATACGGGGATGGGCTCCAGCGGCGCCGCTTCCGCTCCCAGCCGCCGGCCCATCCAGGCGAAGGCGAGCACGGCGAACCCGATCGCCACCAGGGCGGTGGCGGTTTCACCGAAGAGGAGCTCGCCCACACCGAACAGGCTCGCGTACACCGCGGCCACTCCGGCCACCCAGTCGAGGACGCTCGCGCCTCCGCCGGCGATCGGCTCGCCAGGCAGCCCGAGCCGGCTGCGCACGCGACGCCAGCCGGGGCCGCCCGGGCGGACGCGGGCATAGAACGCTTCGAGCGTAGCATCCGGCTCGGGCCGCGTGAGAAACGTCACCAGGAGCCAGACCGCGGTCGAGAAGCCGACCGTCGCCAGCATGATCCACGCCCAGTGGACGGGATCGTCGGGATCGAGCCCGGCTCCGAACCACAGGAACAGGCTCGCCGTCAGCGAGGCGATCATGGCGGAGATCTCCGACCATGCGCTGATCCGCCACCAGAACCAGCGCAGGATGGCGACCAGCCCGGCGCCCGAGCCGATCGCGAGCAGAAACCGCCACGCCCCCTCGATCGTCCCCATCAGGTAGGTCACCAGGAGCCCGGCGACCATGAGGACCAGCGTCACCGCGCGCGAGACCGCCACCAGCCGGCGCTCGTCCGCCCCCGGGTCGAGGAAGCGCTGATAGAGGTCCCGCACCACGTAGCTCGCTCCCCAGTTGAGCTGGGTGGAGATGGTCGACATGTAGGCCGCCGCCAGCGACGCGACGACCAACCCGAGGATCCCCGCCGGCAGCAGGTTCACGATCGCGAGAATGTAACCCTCGCGCGGATTGGACAACCCGGGATAGAGGATCGTGCTGGCCAAAGCGACCAGGATCCACGGCCACGGCCGGATCGCGTAATGGGCAATGTTGAACCAGAGCACGGCCAGGACACCGTCGCGCTCGGTCCGGCAGGCGAAGATCCGCTGCGCCACGTACCCGCCGCCACCGGGCTCCGAGCCCGGGTACCACGACGCCCACCAGCTCACCCCCAGGTAGACGGCGAGCGTCACCGCGGGCATCCATGCCTCGTCCCCGCGCGGGAAGAACGCGAGCGCCGCTTCGGTTGAGCCGTAGCGCTCGGCAAGACCGGCGAGGAGGCCGTCCATCCCGCCGACCGCGTCCACGGCGAAGAAGGCCAGCACCAAGGCACCCGCGACCGCGAGAGCGAACTGGAAGAAGTCGGTGAGGACGATCCCCCAGAGCCCCGCGGCCACCGAGTAGCCGGCGGTCAGGACGAAGCAGAAGGCGAGCGCCCATCCGCGCGGCACATCCAGCACGATTCCCAGAATGTCGGCCATGGCCAGGTTCACCCAGCCGATCACGATGAGGTTGACGGGAACCGCCATATAGACGGCGCGGAAGGCGCGCAGGAAGGCCGCGGGACGGCCGGCGTAGCGAAGCTCGGTCAGCTCGACGTCGGTCAGGACGCCGGCCCGGCGCCAGAGCCGCGCGGTGAAGACGACGGTCAGGATGCCGCTCATCACCATGTTCCACCACAGCCAGTTCCCCGCCACGCCGTGGCGCGCGACCAGCTCGGTCACCGCGAGGGGCGTGTCGGCGGCGAACGTGGTGGCGACCATCGAGGTCCCGGCGAGCCACCAGGGGAGCGCGCGGCCGCCGGCGAAGTACTCGACCAGCGAGCGGCCCCCGCGCCGCGCCATCGAGAGCCCGACGCCCGCGGCGATCGCGAAGTAGACGGCGAGGACGGCCCAGTCGACCGCTCTCACGGGGCGGCCCGGCCCTGGCCCGGTGCGGTCCCGGGCTCGCAGGGTGGCCGGTCCACGACCGCGCACGCCACCGCCTCGTGGACCGCGCGGCGGAGCGCGACGTGACCCTCCTGCTCCCGCGTGGGGTTGACGCGGTTGGTGAGCAGGACCACGAAGAGGTCGAGCTCCGGGTCGATCCAGAGGCTGGTGCCGGTGAAGCCCGTGTGGCCGAAGGCGCTGGGCGAGAGGAAGCGCCCGGCCGAGGAGTCTTCGTCGGGCGTGTCCCATCCGAGCGCCCGGCTCGAGGTTGAATCGTGGCGGAGGGTGAAGCGTCGCACGGTCACGGGGTCGAAGACCCGCGCCGTCACAGCGTCGTCGTGCTCTCCCGGCTCCCCCGCACGCCTGGCGTCCAGCAGCGCCTCGGCGTAGCGCGCCAGGTCGCGGGCCGAGGAGAAGAGCCCGGCATGTCCCGCCACGCCGCCCAGCGCGTACGCGTTCTCGTCGTGGACCATGCCGTGGACGTGCTGGTGGCGAAACACGGTGTCGATCTCGGTCGGCGCGATCCGTGGGAGGAGGAAGGGGGGCGGCCGGAACATCGTCTCCCGCATCCCGAGCGGCTCGAAGACACGCTCCGCGAGAAAGCCGTCCAGCGGCTTATCGGTCACCGCCTCGACGAGGAAGCCCAGCACGATGAAACCGAGATCGCTGTAGACGGTGGAGTCGCCAGGCGCCCGGGACAGCTCGAGAGCGGCGAGCGCCTCGCGGTAGCCGTCCCGACCCGCGTGCTCCTGCCAGAGCGGGAGCCATGCCGGGAGCCCGCTTCGATGGAGGAGGAGCTGACGGACGGACACTTCCTCCTTGCCACCACCGGTGAACCAGGCCAGGTAACGCGAGACCGGCGCGGCGAGCTGGAGCCGGTCTTCCTCCACGAGCGCCATGATCGCCGTCGTCGTCCCCACCGCCTTGGTCAGCGAGGCCAGATCGTAGAGGGTCGAGTCGGTGACGGCCGCGCCTGTCCCTCCCCAATCGAGACTGCCGTAACCTTCGAGCCGGACCAGCCGGCCATGGCGACCGATCGCGAGAGCGGCGCCGGCGGTGACCGAGTCGGCGATCGCCGCCTTCAGAAGGCTGTCCACGCGCGCCAGCCGGCGCGAGTCCAGGCCCACGGTCTCCGGCGGCGCCCGTCCCGCACGGCGCACCAACCCCTCGCCGGCCGCGTGGTGCGGCGGGAGCGAGACCGGCAGCCGTCCCGTGATGTCGGCCTCGCCGAGAAGCGCCCGCGCCGCCGCCCGCTGGAGGATCGGCTGGCCGCCCCAGGCGATCAGGTACGTCCCCGCGCCGGGCCACGCGTCCAAGAGATAGGGGCTCCCGAAGGAGACCAGGACGACCGGAGCGTGTCGCTCGAGCAGATCGGCGACGAACGCGCGGAAGGAGTCGGGCACGCCGACCGTTCCGGCTCCCGACTCCGGCCGGACGTGCACCGAGACGACGACGAGATCGGCCGAGTCCGCGCTGGCGGCAAGCGCGCCGTATCGCCCGGAAGACGTCTCCTCGTCGACGCGGGTGGTCTTCAGCGAGTCGACGGCCTCGGCGAGGGCCCGGTGGAAGACCCGCCCGGCCACGACGTTCACCGGATCGGCGTAGGCGATGGCCAGCACGCTCCCGCGGCGCCCGGCGGGGATCGGCACCAGCTGGTCCCGGTCACGGATGAGGGTGATCGCGCGGGTCGCCGCCGTGTCGGCGAGGGCCTGGTGGGCCCGGCTCCCGACCACGCCCGCGACCCGCTCGAAGGGCACCGTACGCTCGAGATGAAGCCCGGCCCGCGCCTTGGCCTCGAGCATCCGCCGGACCGAGCGGTCGAGCCGCTCCTCGCTGATCTGCCCCTCGCGCACGGCGGCCACGACCGCTTGGAAGGCCGCGCCCAGGTCGGGCGGCGAAAGCACGACGTCGGCGCCGGCGAGGATTGCCCGGACCGCCGCCTCGCCGCCCCCGTATCCGCGCTGTATGGCCCCCATCGTCATGGCGTCGGTGAAGACCAGTCCCTCGAACCCCATCTCTTCCCGCAGCAGCCGGGTCAGGAAGTAGTCCGAGAGGGTGGCCGGCGGGGCGTCGGGTCCCAGGATCTCCGGCGCCGCGACGTGGGCGCTCATGACCGCGTCGACACCGGCCTTGATCGCCCGCCGGAAGGGAACCAGCTCGATCGAATCGAGGCGCGTGCGGGTCGCGTCGATGACCGGCAGCTCCAGGTGCGAGTCGACATCGGTGTCGCCGTGACCCGGGAAGTGCTTTGCGGTCGCCTGGAGCCCGGCCGCATGGGCGCCCTCGATGAACGCGGCCCCGAGCCGCGCCACCAGCTTCGGGTCCTCCCCGAACGAGCGCGTGTTGATGATCGGGTTTCCGGGGTCGGTGTTGACGTCGAGGACCGGCGCGAAGACGAGATGGACGCCGACCGCCCGCGCCTCGACGCCGGTCACCCGCCCCAGCTCGAAGGCCAGCCGCTCGTCTCTCGCGGCGCCCAGGGCCATCAGCGGCGGAAACGACGTGCCGCCCCCCTGAGCCAGGAGCGAGGGGATCGCGTACGAGCCGGAGAGCCGCATCCCCGGGCCCGCCTCCATGTCGGCGGTCACCAGGAGCGGCACCGGCGCGCGCTCCTGGAGGGCGTTCAGTTTGGCAGCGTAGCCGTGGGGGAGCCCGATCGAGATCGTGACGCCGCTGAGCCCCAGGTCCTCGACCCAGGACACCAGGGTGTCGAACTCCGCGCTGTCGGTCGAGACGTAGCCGCCGCTGATCCAGACGTTGAAGAGCTGGCCCACCTTCTGGGGCAGGGTCAGGCGATCCAGGGTCGCCTCGACCCAGTCGCGCGCGCGGGGGGCGAGCGGCGCCGCGGGGCCCGCGAGGGCCGCGGCGGGCAGAGGCACGCTCTCGTCGGGGAGAAGCACCTGGCGCGCGGCACAAGCCGAGAGCGCGATCAGGAGGAGAATGGATTTGACACGGCCGGGGATCGATCCCAACATGGGTCGCTATGGTGGGCCTCGGAAGCGGACCTGTCAACACGGAGCTTGGGCGCATCGTAGCCGGATCGCTGATCGTGGGGGCGGTGATCGCCGCCTGCGAGACCGGTCGAGGCGCGGGTGACGCGCCTGCCGGGGACACGGCCGAAGTGCGCCCCGGCCTCGAGGTCCTCCTCTCCGACTCGATCCATCTGGTCGCCGACCGCCGGGTCGGCCTGATCACCAACCACACGGCGCTCGACTCGGACGGGGACCACGCCATCGACCTCCTCGCCGCATCTCCGGAGATCGAGCTGGTCGCGCTCTTCGGACCCGAGCACGGGATCCGCGGCCGGGCCGCGGCCGGCGCGCGGGTCGAGAGCGACCGCGACTCGGCGACCGGGCTCCCCGTCCATTCCCTCTACGGCGAGACCAGAAAGCCGACCCCGGCGATGCTCGAGGACGTCCAGGTCCTCGTCTTCGACATCCAAGACATCGGCGCCCGCTACTACACCTACGTCTCGACGATGGCGCTGGCGATGGAGGCGGCGGGCGAGGCCGGGGTCCCGTTCGTCGTCCTCGATAGGCCGAACCCGATCGGCGGATCGCTCGTCCAGGGGAACGTGCTCGATCCGGCGTTCGCCACCTTCGTCGGGATGTACCCGGTGCCCATGCGGCACGGGATGACGGTCGGCGAGCTGGCGCGGCTCTTTGTCCGCGAGTTCGGCGTCGAGGTGGAGCTCCACGTCGTGCCGGTGGCGGGCTGGAGGCGTTCGATGTGGTTCGACCAGACGAGCCTTCCCTGGGTCCCGCCCTCTCCCAACATGCCGGACCTGGAGAGCGCGACCCACTATCCCGGCACCTGCCTCTTCGAGGGGACGAACCTGTCGGTCGGCCGCGGGACCGACCGCACGTTTCAGCAGATCGGCGCGCCATGGCTGGACGGCGAGGCGCTGGCCGCGCGGCTGAACGGGTCCCGACTGGCCGGCGTGCGGTTCGAGCCGGTCGCGTTCACGCCGGTGCGCCCGTCCGACCAGAGGTTCGACGGCGAGGTTGTGCGCGGCGTCCGGTTCGTCGTCACCGATCGCAAGCGCTACGACCCCACTCTGGCCGGCGTTGCCGCGCTTCTCGAGGCTCGCGACCTGGCCGGCGAGCGGTGGGGATGGATGACCGAGCACTTCGATCGCCTGGCGGGCACCGATCGGCTGCGAACCGCGATCGAAGCGGGACGGCCGCTCGACGAGATCGTGGCCGGCTGGGCCGCGGAGCGTGAGGCGTTCATGGAAATGCGCGGCGGGGTGTTGCTGTATCCGGATTGACGGCGCTGTTCATGACCACGTTAGCGGTACCATGCCGCTTGCAGTCGGTTGGAATCGCGTCGTACTATGGACGTTGATGTTCGGGTTCGCCTTCCTCTCCACTCCCAACCCCCACGAGGTCTCATGAAGCCAGCGCGGTTGGTTCGTCCACCAGCCTGTCTCTCGCTTCTGCTCCCCATCTTCGCGACGTTCGCGCTCGCCGGCGGCGATCCGGCGCTTGCCCAGGAGGGAGAGCCCTACGTCATCCAGGGCACGGTGGTCGACCCTTCGTCCGGTCGCCCGCTCCCCAACGTCACGGTGCAGATCCGCGGCACGGGTTTTGGCGCGGTGACCGACGCTCAGGGGAGCTACGTGATCCGCGCTTCCATCGCTTCCGGCGATTACACTCTCGTCTACTCGTTCGTCGGACGAAACACGACGACCCGCAGCGTGACGTTGGGAGCCAACCGCACTGTCTCGGTCGATTCCGTTGCGCTCCCGGAGACCGCGATCGAGATGGACCAGATCGCGGTCACGATCGCGGGTCAGGAGACCGAGCGCGCGAAGATCGCCAACAGCGTCGAGAGCGTCGCGGGCGAGCGCATCAACCAGGCCGCCGGGGCCACCTCGGTCGATCAGGCACTCCAGGGCAAGGTCGCGGGGGCGGTGATCGTCGAGACCAGCGGGCAGCCCGGAGGTGGCGTGTCGATCCGTCTCCGGGGGGCGAGCTCGATCCTGGGCGGCGGGGAGCCTCTCATCGTCTTGGACGGGGTCCTGATCGACAACGACAACGAGGCCCTGATCAGCCTGAGCGGCAACGCGGTCCGCGGCGGACAGGCGCTGACCAACCGCCTGGGTGACCTCGCGCCGTCCGACATCGAGAAGATCGAGGTCCTCAAGGGATCGGCCGCGGCGGCCCTCTACGGATCACGGGCGAACAATGGCGTCATCCAGATCTTCACCAAGAGTGGTCGCCAGGGCGCCCCACGGATCACCCTGCGGACGGAGGTCTCGGCCAACGAGAACCCGGACACCTACGATCTCCTCCTGGTGCCACGTGCCTCGATCGCCGACGTCGCGCTGGGGCTCGCGGAGAACGTCGGGGATCCGGTCGAGCGCTTCGACATCCAGGACGAGGTCTTCCGGACCGGCTACGGCACGACGAACTCGCTGTCGGTGGCTGGCGGAAACGAGAGCACTTCGTACTATCTCTCGGCGGGCTTGCACAACGAGGACGGGATCCTCGAGTCGACCGGCGAGGAGCGGAAGGACGTCCGGGTGAACCTGACCCAGCAGGTGAACGACCAGCTGCAAGTGGTCGGCCGGGTCAGCTACATCGACAAGGACGTGGACCTCATCCCCGAGGGGGAGCAGACACAGGGCGTCCTGACCAGCATCATCTTCACGCCACCCTCCTTCGACCCCTTCTTCGATCCCGAGCTCGGCCGTTTTCCCTACAATCCGATCCTGGGGGCCAACCCCTTCGACGTGATCGAGAACTGGGTCGCGAGCGAAGAGGTGAACCGCTTCATCGGCAGCTTCGAGGGCCGCTACGGCCTGCTTGACAACCTCTCGGTGCGTTATCTGTTCGGGCTGGACGACTACCGCCTGAAGAACACATTCCTTCAGCCGCCGTTCGCGACCAGCGCCAACTTCACGGGATCGATCCAGACACCGGTCCGCTTCTCCCAGCAGATCACCAGCGAAGCCACGGCGGACCATGACTACCTCATCCCCGGGATCGAGTTCTCCTCCCTGGCCGGCTACCGGTACACGCGGGACCGCGGCGAGGTGATCCGCGCGGCCGCCCAGGATCTGCCGCCCGAGACGGAGACGGTCACGGGGGCGACGCAGTTCGCTTCGCAGAGCATCTCGGTCGTCGAGCGGGCGGAGCTGTTCTTTCAGGAGCAGGTGACCTTCGGTGATCGGCTCACGCTGACGGGAGCGTTCAACTATGAGGGAGCGAGCGCCTTCGGCAGCGACGAGCGGTGGCAGCTCTATCCGAAGTTCGGCGCGGCATGGCTCCTGGACCGCGAGCCATGGTGGGAGGGGAGCGGCGTGTCCAACCTGCTCAGCACGCTCAAACTCCGGGCGGCGTACGGGGAATCGGGCGGTCAGCCGCCCGGCGCGTATGAGCTGTTCAACAACTTCGTCGCGCTCGACTTCGCCGGCCGTCCGGGACGGGTCCCGAGCTTGCAGCTCGGCAACGAGGGGCTCAAGCCCGAACGTGAGCGCGAGATCGAGGGGGGCTTCACCGCCGGGCTCCTCGACGACCGCGTGAGCGTCGATTTCACCTACTACCACGACCGGACCGATGACTTGATCCTCTCCGTCCCTCAGACCCCCAGCCGGGGGGTCGCCTTCCAGCTCCAGAACATCGGCGAGCTGGAGAACCGTGGCTGGGAGCTCTCGCTCGAGACCGTCAACCTGAGCCGGGAGGACCTGACCTGGCGGAGCCGGCTGGCACTGGCGGGGAATGAGAACGAGGTCCAGAAGCTGGTCACCGCGCAGGACTCGCTTCTTTTCGGCTATCTGACTTGGGTCATCGAAGACCAGCCCGTGGGGGTGTTCTACGGCTGGCACTACGCCCGCGACGAGAACGGGAACATCATCCTGGGCGAGGACGGCATCCCCGACCGGGCGTTCAACGAGGAGGGCGTCGCCTCACGGAAGTTCCTGGGGGATCCCAATCCGGACCTCATCGCCTCCCTCGCGAACACCTTCTCGTGGGGGCCCAACCTGGACTTCTACGTCCTGTTCGACGGCCGCTTCGGCAACGAGGTCGCCAACTTCAGCCGCCGGATCAGCGAGTTCTTCGGGGCGGACCCGAAGATCGCCGAGGAGATCTCCGGCGATAAGCCTCAGGGCTTCTACGCCCGGAACGTGGCGCGCCTGTTGACCTATGAGGAGTTCATCGAGCCCGGATGGTTCGTGAAGCTCCGCGAGGTGTCGGCGAGCTATCGGTTCACCCAGCCCTGGGTCGCGAGCTTTGGCGCGCGCGGTCTCACGGTCCGGCTGGCGGGACGTAACCTGTACACCTGGACCGACTACAGCGGTCTCGATCCCGAGATCAACCTGTTCGGGTTCAACACCGTCGCGCGGGGGGTCGATTTTGCCAACGCCCCGATTCCCCGGACCGTCTCGGCCAGTCTGACCTTCGAGTTCTGAGAGGAGGACGATGACCATGACAAAGCAGATGACACGCATCGTCGGCGCCGTCCTTCTTCTGGCGGGGTTTCTTGTCCCGGCCGGGTGCGATCTCGATCAGACGAACCCGAACGCGCCGGTCCAGGAGGAGTCGCTGGCCACCGTCGAGGGCATCATCGCCCTCGCGGTCGGGATGCAGGGCCAGTACGGCGACGCGGTGGAGGATTTCATCGTTCCCCCCTCGCTCGTCACCGACGAATGGGGGACGGAGTCGCGCGCCCTGGTCTCGTACAAGGTGCTCCTGACCGGCGTGGGGATCGACCCGAGCTTCGACAACTCGGAAGCTCCTTTCGTGAACGCCTATCGGGTGATTCGCTCGGCCGACCTGCTGATCGAGAACGCGCCGGACGTGGGGCTGGGACCCGGCTTCCAGACCGGCGTGGTGGCGCTCGCCCAGCTCTACCGGGCCATGTCGCTGGGCACGATCATCCAGATCTATCAGGAGGTCCCGATCGATGTCTCGGTCGCCGGACCGATTCCCCAGTCGCGGGAAGCGGTGCTCTCCGAGGTCATCGCCCTCCTCGAAGCCGCGCGTTCCGACCTGGCCGGAGTTCCGGACGCTGACCTGGCCGGTTTCGAGAGCCGGGTCCTCGGGGCGGGCTTCGATCTGGACGCCACGATCGATGCCATGCTCGCCCGGTATTACCTGATCTCCGGGCAGCACCAGCAGGCGATCCAGGCGGCCGACCGGCTCGACCCTGCCGCGAGCTCGGTCTTCACGTACACCTCGACCACGGACAACCCCGTCTTCGGACTCGCCTTCCTCCTTGGGTACGTGCAGCCGCTCCGCAGCTTCGTCGAGCAGGCTGAGCCGGGAGACGGCCGGACCGCTTACTGGGTGGACCTGGCCTCGGAACCCTTCGCCGGCGATCCGGACTCGATTCTTCAGACCATGCTGAAGTACTCGACGCCGACAGAGCCCTTCCCGGTCTACATCCAGGACGAGATCAAGCTCATCAAGGCGGAGGCGCTTGCGCGCAGCGGCGACCTCGAGGGGGCCCGCCTGCTGATCAACGAGGTCCGGACGGACGCCACCGCTTCGGCCACGGACCCCGCGGCCAACCTGCCGGCCCTGCCCCCCGACCAGCTCTCGACGCTGGAGGCGGTTCTCGCCCAGATCGCCTACGAGAGGCGGTACGAGCTCTTCATGCAGGGGACGCGATGGGAGGACATGCGCAGGCTGGACGACGTGATCGGGACGGAGCCGATCCTCGACTTCCTCCCCTATCCACAAGACGAGTGCCTGAACAACCCGGCGGACGTCTGCTGACAACCGGGCTCGATCGGGGACGTGC
>JBOHRW010000231.1:0-6066 GCA_050732935.1 Gemmatimonadota bacterium | reverse complement strand
ACCTCACGACCATCGGCGTCCCGGATAGCGCCGGGCTCGAAGCGACCGCCGCCCGCCAGCGCGGGACGCGCCGCCGCTTCCCGCTCGAGGAAGCCATGGAGGTCGCCGTCGGGGATGAAGCAGATGTCCTGGCTCTCCGGCTTCTCGGCCGTTCCGAGTCCGAGATCCCGCGCTCGCTCCCGGACCTCCTCCTTCGTCATCTCGCCGAGGGGGAAGAGGGCCCGCTCCAGGAGCGGAGGGGACAGGCCCCACAGGTAGAACGTCTGGTCCTTGGCGCGATCCTCGGGGCGGCGCAGCTCGACCCGGTCACCGGCTCCGTTCCCATCCGCCCACCGCAGGGCTCGCGCGTAATGCCCGGTCGCCACCGCCTCCGCCCCCAGCATACGCGCCTTCCTCCAGAGCTGCGGGAAGCGCACGAAGCGGTTGCACCGGACGCAGGGGTTGGGCGTGCGACCGGCCGCGTACTCGGCCACGAAGGGGTCCATCACCGCCTCGCGGAAGGGACCCTCGAAGTCGAGCACCTGGTGGACGATGCCGAGCCGCCGCGCGACGGCGCGGGCGTCCTCGATCGCCTCCAGCGAGCAGCAGGCAGCCGCGGCATGCTCCTCCGGGACCTCCGAGTAGCAGAAGTTCTTCATCGTCACCCCGACGACCTCGCAGCCACGCTCGGCCAGGACCGCCGCGGCGACGCTCGAATCGACGCCGCCGCTCATGGCGACGACGACCCGCGTCCCGGAGGGAATGTTCTTCCAAGTGTCGATCATCGGATGGAAGCTAGGCTTCATCGGTACCGCGTCCAGGCTGGAAGAGGCTCTCTACCGATTTCCGAAGCGCGTCCGCGTCGATCGATGGATACCGATGCAGCTCCGACACAACGCGCTCATGATATCGCAGCATCGCTGCCGGCTCGATCAAGCCCAGCCGCAGCATCGGCTATTGCGCGCACTCGGCCGCCCTTTCGAAGCTGACCAATCGACGAATGAGAGCGTTGTAGCGGGCATGCGCGGTGGCCGCCTCCTCCGAAGCGAGGCGCTCGTAGAGGCGGATCTCGGGGTCTTCGTAGCATGACGGGACTTCGAATCCCAGGCGCAGCAGGCGGGGGCAGGTCCTCGAGCCCCTTGGACACGAGGTCGGCGCCGGGGAGGTCGACGCCGGGGAGGTCGACGCCGAGCGAGGTCAAGAGATCCATGGCTTCAGCATACCCGCTTCCCACGGCGATGATCGAGGCCGGCTGGCGGTGTCGCGTTTCGCGATGCCGGCACCTCCTCGGATCGAGGGGATCACCCGGCGGATCGTAGTGGAGCCCCTTGAGAAGATTCACGATCCCGGGGCACGCGGAAGGGGGCTTCCCTCCCGACGGGCGTCGGCTTCCATCGCCGACGGAAACCGGCTGCCTCGCTTTCGGAGGGCGGTGGGGAACTGGCCTCCCATGGTACGCGACCTGCGATAGGGTTCCGGCTAACCGGGTCCTGCGGAATCTCCGCGGTGTCCCGGGGTCCTCCCATGAGGGGCGCGGTTGGCTGACGGCAAGACCGCGCCCCCCCTCCTTCGGCAGCGCTTCAAAGAGCATCGCCGGGGAACCCCGGAATCCGGGCCTCAGTCTCGCAACTGCCACCGCCGCGGATCTCGCCGGGCGTGCATGATGGCCGTCACGGCGATCAGGCCGGGCCACGGCCTGAATGGAACTGCGATGCAACCCATGGGAACTCTGCTTCCGCACCTGTGTGCAAGCCATGGACACATAATGGATGTAACGCTTCCATAAGGGCTTACAAAGGTTCGATCCATGGTATTGTGTTAGTCCCCCCGTAGATGTTCGACGCCGATCCAGCGCGGCCCACGGATCCGGCGAGAGGAAATGGGCAACGCGATCCGGGAGGTATGCGGATGATGGCGAATCAGAGGAAGAGGCGGATTCTCGGCGCGGACCGGGGCGGCACGCTGGTCGAGACGGCGATCTCGATTCCCATCGTGATCATGATGATGATGGGGATCTTCGAGTTCAGCCGGCTCTACTACACACGCGTGACCGTCCAGCATGCGGTCCGGGAGGCGGCCCGCTTCGCCGTGACGGGGAACACGATGGATGACGCCGACACGGGGGACCCGTTGACTCGGGCGGAATCGATCAAGCGGGTGATCCGTGACCAGGCCCAGGACCTGGACATCGATGTGGACCGGATCGTTCTCGATCCGGCGGACGGTGGGGGTCCGGGGGACGTGGTCCGCGTAACCGCCGGGTTCACTTATAACGTCGTCGCGCCCGGCATCCAGTCCCTGTTTCCGGGCGGCCTATATGATTTCACCGTTTCCACGGCGATGGTCAACGAACCTTTCAATCCAAGAAGGCACTGATGTCGATATACCGGGACGACCGAGGATCGGCGCTGGTCGAGACGGCGATGGTGTCCGTCTTCCTCCTGGCCATGGTCCTGGGCGTGGTGGAGTTCGGGAACGCGCTGAGCACCGAGCACACCCTGACCGGCCTGAGCCGGGAGGGCGCGAACCTGGCGGCCCGCGGGGCGGATCTCGACGAGTCCGTCGACGCGGTCCTGGTGAACGGGATCGACGTCGGTTTGTCGGCGCGCGGGGGCGTGATCGGGAGCCGGCTGGTCGTTCAGGGCCGATCGCCCCGCATCGTCGAACAGGTGGCCAGCCCCGGCTACGATGGGCATAGCCATCTCGGCCGGGAGGGGGACCGCGTGAAGGGGCTGCACGATTGGGGATTGATGAATGGTCAGACCATCTACGTAATGGAGGTATTCCTGGACTACGACGAGATGACGCCCTTTGGCAGTCTCGTCCACGTCGCCGTTCCGAGCGTGCTGTACGAGCGGGCGGTTTTTTAGTCGCATCGGGCCACGGGGAGAAGCAAGCATGATCAAGGTCATCAGAAACGAGAAGGGTGCCGTCCTGGCGTTCACGGCGGTGAGCCTGATCGCCATCTTCGGGATGGCCGGACTGGCCATCGACGGGGCCCGGGCCTACGTGACCCGCGCCCAGCTCTCGCGGGCGGTGGACGCGGCCGCGCTGGGCGGCGCCAGGTCCCTGCGCCTGGGCCAGACGGTGGCCGAGCAGCGGATCCGGTCGCTCGCGGCGGCCAATGGTGTGAACCCGGCCGACCCTGCGGTCTCCCTGAGCTACGATTTCCAGACCAACGAGGACGGGGAGAGCACGGTGACCGTCCAGGCGAGCCGGGTCATGCCGACCACGTTCATGCGGGTCCTGGGTCGTGATCAGGTGGACGTAGGCTCGCAGGCCGTGGCGGCGGTCCCGCCTCTCGATATCGTGCTCGTCCTGGACACCTCGGGGTCTCTCGGCCACCAGCACGCCTGGGACGACCTGCAGCGCGCGTCCAAGGACTTCCTCGACTACTTCGACGAGTCGATCGACCAGATGGGCCTCGTGTCCTTCCAGATCCGGGGAGCCGATCGCCACCTGATCGATCAGCCCTTCAAGACGGTCATCCGCAGGTCGATCGACAACATGAGGTCTGTAGGCGACACGAACACGGGAGAAGGCTTCCGGCTCGCCAAGGAGCAGTTCGACCGTGCTCCGATCCGGGACAGCTCGACCCTGGTCATCGTGTTCTTCACGGACGGACGTCCGACCGCCTTCCGGGACATGATCGGCGGCGAGGATCGCGTCATGGCCGTCTGCACGACGCCGTGCGGCATCCGCGGTGTGTGGGACGACCCGGACGGGCTGTCGCCTGATCATCTGGCGACCAACCCCGATGCCTGCACGGGCAACCCCAACCCTTCTTGGTGCATGGGCTTCTCCGAGCCCGAGGCCCGTGACGAGGCCAGGGCGTCCGGCCTCGAGCGGGCGGACGAGGCGCGCGAGGAGGGGATCTACGTCTACACTATCGGGCTAGGGAACCCCGGGGCCTCCGATCCTCTGCTCGTCCCGGACCACGCCTACATGCGCCAGCTCGCCAACGAGGACGGCATCGAGGATTCCGGACAGCCCGAGGGGCAGTATCACTTCGCCCCGTCCGCGGCCGAGCTGGACGATGTCTTCCAGGCGGTCGCCCAGGACATCCTGGTCCGGCTCGCTCAGTAATCCTCCAAAAGGGGGCGCGGCCTGCCGACGGCGGCCTGCCCACGGCATGGTCGCGCCCCCCCTCCCCACAGACTGACGGATTTCCGCGACAGCCCCTCGTGTTTTTGAGGCCTGCCGCAGGCCGTGGACCTGCACATTCCAGCGGACTTGAAGCGGGCTTCCTCTATTGTGCCGCCTTCCTTCATCATCGTGAAGGTATCCTGCCTAGTCTGTTCCGGGGCCTTGCCCACTTTCCCCCCGGCCCTGCAAACGCGTCTTCGAGGTACGTGACGTGCATCGAAGGGCGCCGGCGATCGGTCGGGCCTCGAAGTTTTCTGAGTGGTCGAACATGAGTGGTCGAACAAGGAGTGGAATGGCTATGCGGGAATCCGGATCGGCGCGTCGTCTCGCTCGCTCGGACCTGGGTACGGCCATTGTGGAGTTCACCCTGGCCGTGCCGATCGTGCTCCTCCTCATGATGGGGATCTTCGAGTTCGGGCGGCTCTTCTACACGCGCCTGACCCTCCAGCACGCCGTCCACGAGGCGGCCCGCTTCGCCGTCACCGGGAACACGCTGGACGATCCCGACACGGGCGATCCCATGGAGCGCGCCGATGCCATACGGTATGTCATCGTGACCCAGGCGCAGGATCTGGATCTCGACGTCGAACAGCTCGTGATCGATCCGCCGGACGGCGGCGGGCCCTCGGATGTCGTGACCGTCAGCGGATCGTTCGAGTTCCAGTTCGTGACTCCGATGATCGGTCTGCTCTTTCCGGACCAAGCCTACCAGTTCGAGGTCGAGACCTCGATGAAGAACGAGCCCTTCTTCGATGACTAGGCGACGGATCGACAACGACCGGGGCACGATCACGGTCGAGACCGCGATCGTGACCATCGTGCTGCTCGCGATGGGGCTCGGCATCGTCGAGTTCGGCAATGCCTACAGCCTCGTCCACACGATGACGAGCCTCAGCCGCGAGGGGGCGAACCTGGCCGCGCGGGGCACGTCGCTGGAGAAATCCGTGGACACCGTCCTGGACAACGGGAGCTCCATCGGCCTCGCGGACCAGGGCGGTGTGATCGCGACCAGGATCCTCGTCAGCAGCGGGGATGCCAAGGTGGTCGAGCAGTACGCTACCGGCGGCTACTCGGGTCTGAGCCGAATGGGCGACGTCGGAGAGGACGCGCAAGAGGTCGAGGACTGGAATCTCCAGGATGGGCAGGCCGTGTACGTGATGGAGCTCTTCTACGATTACGAACAGCTCACCCCGTTCGGGACGCTCGTCGACGTGGCCGTCCCCGAGGGGTTGTACGAGAGAGCGGTATTCTGAACCTGGCGTCCGGAGGAGGGACTCGGATGTTTGCACGTTTGAGAAACGAGCGCGGATCGGTGCTCGCCCTGGTGGCACTGAGCACGGTCGTGATCTGCGGGATGGCGGGCCTCGCCATCGACGGGGCGCGCGGCTACGTGACGCGGGCCGAGCTCTCGCGCGCGGTGGACGCGGCCGCCCTGTCGGGGGCCGCGGCGCTGCGGCTCGGAGAGGCCGAGGCGGAGCAGCGCATCCGATCGCTGGCGGCGGCCAACGGGGTGAATCCCGCCTTGGACCCCGCGACCACGCTCGACGTCGAGTTCTCGCTGAACGCCGAGGGCGAGAACACGGTCACCGTGGAGGCCACGCGGACGATTCCGACCTTCTTCATGCGCGTCATGGGACACGACCACCTGGACGTGGCCTCGGTGGCCGAAGCCACCGTGCCGCCGCTCGACCTCGTGCTCGTTCTCGACCAGTCGGGGTCGCTGGACCGAAACGACGCCTGGGACGATCTGCAGGAGGCAGCCAAGGACTTCGTCGACCACTTCGACGACGACATCGACCAGCTCGGCCTAGTCTCGTTCAATCTCCGCGGCACCGACCGCTTCATGATCGACGCCCCTTTCACCAATACGGTGAAGTCGGAGATCAACAACATGAACTCGGCCGGCGACACGAACATCTCGGAGGGTCTGCGACTGGCCAA
>JBOHRW010000230.1:0-21395 GCA_050732935.1 Gemmatimonadota bacterium | reverse complement strand
CCCCCCACGACGCGACCAGCGGCTGCCGAGACCGTCGTGACGGCCCCGGGGTCCAGGCTGCCCGGCCAGATCCGAGCCGGCACGAAGGCCGGATCCCCGGCCACGGGGAGCGAGCCGTGTTGAAGGAGGGCGTTCCGCGATCGGCGCTGGGCGCTTCCGACGAGCTTTCGGCCGTCCGCGACGATCTCGTGGGGCACCGAGGTCGCGAAGCAGGCGAGCCTGCTGCGCGGCGGGAGCATCCCACCGGCGCGTCTGGCGGCGCGCGGGGCTAAAGTGGCCGCGATCCCCAGCCGCGCCAGGCCGGCCGCCAGCGCCTCGTGGATCCGCCGGTAGGCCGCGCTCAGCCCGCCCTTCAGCGACGCCTCGTCCAGCGGCGCCACGAGGCTGTAGGTGAGCTCCTCGCCCGGCGCTCCGTGATAGACCAGCCGCCCGCCCGTCGGCCGGCGGACCCAGTCGATCCCCAGGGCGCTCAGCGCGGCACGAGCCGAGGGTTCCGGCCCGGGCTGGTGCCGGCCCAGGCTCACGGCCGGGGGGTCCCAGGCGTAGAAGCGGACGGTGGGTGGGGCTTCGCCACGGCCGCTTGCCTCCAGGAGGGCCCCGTCACAGGCCATGTTCCAGTCACCCCTGGCCGGACCCGTCACGAGGAGTCGCCAGCGATGTGGTCTTTCTTCCATGTCGTCGGGAAGCTACCGGGCGGCCAAAGGGGGGACGACCGGCCGCGCGGCCGGCAGGCCCGGGCTCATCGCGGCTGGAGCGGGACGGGCTCGATGCGGGTCGGACTCGAGTCGCTGCTCAGCAGGGAGAGTCCCTCCTCGAAGATGGCGGGACGATATCCGTGGGCCGCGATCAAGACCGTGTAGTCGCGATCGCGGACGAGATCCTCGACCCGATAGCGTCCGCTCCCATCGGAGCGGGCCACGCCGGCCATCAGAGACACCGTCTCCTCGCCGGCGCTCGCCTCCCACTCGTCGTGGGTGACACCCGGACGCAGCACGATGACGTAGGCGCCGTCGATCCCGGTCCCGGTCGCCTCGTCCACCACGCGTCCCACGATCGCGACGGGCGGGACGAAGAGGTCGGCCATCGAGTCGCCGGAGACCGCGAGGTGCGGGTTCGCCCGGCTGGCCGCCTCCGGCCTGAGATCGCCGTCGCCGGGCCCCGTGCTTTCCTGGCAAGCCGAGGCAATAACCACCACGATGACTAAGATGGCGATCGCCGGAGGGATTCTGTTCCGGGTGCTCATTTCGGAAGCTTTACACTCCAGCCCCTCGTAGTGGTCCCGATCAGCGGTCGGGAAGCGCGGGGACCGGCCTCAGAACTCCACGCTCCCGCCCGGCTCCAGCACCTCGCACTTCGAGCGCGTGCGCCGCTCGACGAGCTCCTTCCACTCCTGTGCGTCCTGCTGGATCAGCTCGAAGGTGTCGTAGTGCATCGGGACAACGAGATCCGGCTGGATCCACTGGACGGCCTTGAGCGCGTCCTCCGGCCCCATCGTGTAGTTGTCGCCGATCGGCAGGCACGCGCAGTCGAAGTCGTAGAGCTGGCCGAGCAGCTTGAGGTCGGCGGTGAGCGCGGTGTCGCCGGCGTGGTAGAAGATCTTGTCCTCGGCGGTGATCACGATCCCGCAGGGATTGGTCGAGTAGGCGGGATCGGCGTCGGTGCGCGAGCCGTGCGCCGCGGGGACGAGCTTGACGTGGCCGAAGTCGAACTGACGGCCGCCCCCGCAGGCCAGCCCGTGCGCCTTGCAGCCCTCTTTCTCGGCCAGCGCCGCCAGCTCGTAGGCGGCGACCACCATCGCCCCTGTCCGCGTCGCGATCGCGACCGTGTCGCCCCAGTGGTCGCCATGACCGTGGGAGACCACGATCGCGGCGATCCCCTGGATGTCGTCGGGCCCTACATCGGCGTTGGGATTCTCCGAGAGGAAGGGGTCGATGAGGATCTTCCCTTCCGACGTCTCGTACTCGAAGCAGGCGTGTCCGTGCCAGGTCAGCTTGGCCATGTCAACCTCCTCCACGATAGCGCATCACAAGTGGCGGTGATCAGAGCCCGAGCTGCACTCGAATTGCATCCTCGAGCGACTGCAGATCGGGATCGGAAAGCGCTCCCACCCGCCTCAACAGGCGCGTCTTGCTCGCCGTGGTCAGCTGGTCGGCCATGGCCTTGGACCTCTTGCCCCGGATCGAGACGAAGGCCTCGCTGGGGTACAGTCGCTCCACGCGGCTGGTAAGGGGAACGACCTGGAGGCGATTCAGATGACGGTTCGAAGCATCATTGCTGACGATGACCGCCGGACGACGCTTCCGGATCTCGCCTCCAACCGATGGATCGAAGTTCACCCACCATACCTCACCGCGCTTCATCGGCCACGTCCGGGATCAGGGAATCCGCCCATTCCGAGGCCTCCACTTCGCGCGCTTCGTCGGCCGCCATTCGCGCATAGGCCTCGTCCAGGTCTCCCTGAATCACGTGCGGTCGGACGAGCCGCTCGATGAACCGACTGATCCGTCGTGGTCCGACGACCCGGTACAAGCCCTCGTAAACCCGCTCGTCGATCGTGATGGTCAGCTTCTTCTGCATGATCCCTCCGGCTGCACGTGCAATATACGTGCGACTCTCCGCAGTTGGTATGGCTGGTCATATGATAGAACCCCACTCGGAAGTGGTCGGAAGCTCGCAACTTCCGAGTCGGTTGCCGGGTTCTGACTCGCGCGAGCAAGCGCTGGATGGCCTCAATCGTCCGAAAACGCCTCCACCGCAGGGCACGTGCAGATCAGGTTCCTGTCCCCGTACGCCGCGTCCACCCGGCCCACCACCGGCCACACCTTGTGGTCGCGACTCTCCGGGGTCGGGAAGGCGGCCCGCTGGCGGGAGTAGGGATGGGGCCAGTCGTCGGCCGTCACCGCCTCCAGCGTGTGCGGCGCGTTCTTGAGCAGGTTGTCGCCCCGCTCCGCGCGGCCCTCCTCGATCTCCCCGATCTCCTCGCGGATGGCGATCATCGCCTCGACGAAGCGATCGAGCTCCTCCTTGGGCTCGCTCTCGGTGGGCTCGACCATCATCGTTCCCGGCACCGGGAACGAGATCGTCGGGGCGTGGAAGCCGTAATCGATGAGCCGCTTGGCAATGTCCTCGACATCGACGCCCGCCGTCCGGCGGAACGGCCGCGTGTCGAGGATGCACTCGTGGCCGATCAGTCCGTGCTGGCCGGCGTAGAGGAGCTCGTAGTGCCCGGTCAGTCGGCGGGCCACGTAGTTGGCGTTCAGGATCGCCACCTGGCTGGCGCGCTTGAGCCCGTCCGGGCCCATCATCCGGATGTAGGCCCACGAGATCGGCAGGATGGAGGGGCTCCCCCAGGGCGCAGCGGAGATGGTCCCGCAGGGCTCCGGGATCCCCAGGGGCACGATCGGATGGTCGAGGAGATACGGCGCCAGATGCGCGGCCACCCCGATGGGCCCCATCCCCGGGCCGCCCCCGCCGTGCGGGATGCAGAACGTCTTGTGCAGGTTCAGGTGGCAGACGTCGGCCCCGTAATCACCGGGCCGCGCCAGCCCGACCTGGGCGTTCATGTTGGCCCCGTCGATGTAGACCTGGCCGCCGTGCTCGTGGACGATGTCGCAGACCTCGCGGATCGAGGCCTCGAAGACGCCGTGGGTCGAGGGATAGGTGACCATGATGGCGCCCAGGTCGTCGGCGTGCCCGGTGGCCTTCTCCCGCAAATCCTCGATGTCGATGTTGCCGTCCCCGTTGGTCTTGACGGGGACGACCTTCATCCCCGCCATGACCGCGCTGGCCGGGTTCGTCCCGTGCGCCGACTGCGGGATCAGGCACGTGGTGCGTCCGGCTTCGCCGCGATCCCGGTGGAAGGCCCGGATCACGAGGAGTCCCGCCAGCTCGCCCTGCGATCCGGCGTTGGGCTGCAGCGAGATCCGCGCGAAGCCGGTGATCTCGGCGAGCTGGTCCTCGAGCTGGCGCACGAGCTCCTGGTAGCCCTCGGCCCGCTCGCGCGGCGCGAACGGATGGATCCGGCCGAACGGCTCCCACGTCACCGGAAGCATCTCGGTCGTAGCGTTCAGCTTCATCGTGCACGATCCGAGCGGGATCATGCCGTGGACGAGCGAGAAGTCGCGGTTCTCGAGGCGCTTGAGGTAGCGGAGCATCTCGGTCTCCGACCGGTGGCGGTGGAAGACCGGATGCGTGAGAAACGGGCTCCGCCGCGCGAGCGGCTGGGGAATCGGGTCCCCGCCCGCGATGGCATCGGTACCGTGGGCGCCGATACCGGATCCCTCGCCTCCGAAGACCTCGAGCAGGTCCAGGACGTCCTCCGGCCGCGTCGTCTCGTCCAGGGCGATCCCGATCCGGGATTCGCCCATCGGGCGCAGGTCGATCCCCCTCTCCCGGGCCGCCGCGTGGATCGGAGCGGCCGCTTCGACATCGACCGTCAGAGTGTCGAACCAGGTCCCGTGGACGATCTCGTGGCCCTGCCGCCGGAGCCCCTCGGCCAGCCGGCCAGCCAGGCCGTGCACGCGGCGGGCGATCCGCTCGATTCCCTCCGGTCCGTGGTAGACCGCGTACATCGCGGCGACCACGGCCAGCAGCACCTGGGCGGTGCAGACGTTGCTGGTCGCGCGCTCCTTGCGGATGTGCTGCTCGCGGGTCTGGAGCGCCATCCGGTAGGCCTCGTGTCCCGCCGCATCCTTGGTCACGCCGATGATCCGCCCCGGCATGCTGCGGACGTGCTCCGGCCGGGCGGCGAAGAAGGCTGCGTGGGGGCCGCCGTATCCCAGCGGCACGCCGAAGCGCTGGCTGTTCCCCACCGCGATGTCCGCGCCCCACTCTCCGGGCGGGACGAGGAGTGCTAAGGCGAGAAGGTCGGTCGCCGCCGTCACCAACGCGCCGGCGGCGTGGGCCCGCTCGCAGAGCTCCCGATAGCCCTCGATCGCGCCCTCGGTGGTGGGATACTGGACGAGAACGCCGGCCACGCCGCCATCGGGGTCGGCCTCCCGGACATCCGTCACCTCGACCGGGATCCCGCGCGCCTCCGCCCGCGTCCGAACCACCGCGATCGTCTGCGGGTGACAGCCACGATCGACCAGATAGGCGCCCTTCTCCCGTCCGGTCACGGCGATCGTCATCGCCATCGCTTCGGCGGCGGCCGTTCCCTCGTCCAGCAGCGAGGCGTTGGCGACCGGCAGAGCCGTCAGGTCCGCGACCATCGTCTGGAAGGCCAGGAGCGCCTCCATCCGTCCCTGGGCGATCTCCGCCTGGTAGGGGGTGTAGGCCGTGTACCAGCCCGGGTTCTCGATGATGTTGCGCAGGATCACGGGCGGCGTGAAGGTGTCGTGGTAGCCCATGCCGATGTAGCTCTTGGAGACCCGGTTCCGGCCGGCCAACGCCCCCAGCTCGGCAAGCGCTTCGGGCTCGCTCGCGGGCGGGAGCAGCTCGAGGGGGCGGTTCAGGCGGATCCCCTCGGGCACGACCGCGTCGGTGAGCTCGTCCAAGCTCTCGTATCCGAGTGTGCCCAGCATCGCGGGGAGGTCTCCCGCCCGGGGGCCGATGTGGCGGTCGGCGAAGCGCTCATCGGGCGCCAGGGGTGTCGGCATCTCCTCCACCGTCACCGGTTCCGTGCGGGTTTCGGGATTCATGATCGGGATCTCAGCCGATGTGGCTGCGATAGGCGGCGGCGTCCATCAGGCCCTCGAGCGCGCCCGGATCGGCGACCCGGATCCTGAGCATCCAGCCGTCGCCGTAGGGATCCTGGTTCACCCGTTCCGGATGGTCCTCGAGCGCGGTGTTGCTCTCGACGATCTCGCCGGCGAACGGGGCGTAGAGATCGGCCACCGTCTTGACCGCCTCGATCGTCCCGCAGGTTCCCTTCTTCTCGACCTCCGTGCCCGCCGCCGGGAACTCCAGGAAGACGACGTCCCCGAGCTCTCCCTGCGCATAGTCGGTGATCCCGACCGTGGCGACGCCGGAATCGGCGTCGAACCGCACCCACTCGTGGTCCTCGCTGTAGCGCAGCTCTTCGGGTACGTCCGCCATGACACCCTCGGGATTGGATCTTCTCTGCGACCGCGCTGGACAGGAAAGAGGCGAAACGTTAACGGCGCCCCAGGAGGGCGTCAACGAATGCGGGGAATGACCGCGGGCTCGCCGGCTTTCGCCTTCCTATCTTTCCGTCCATGGAGATCGCCATCGAGCCCGCGACCGGCGAGCGCTGGGCCGATCTCGCCGCGCTCTTCGGCGAGCGCGGGGCCTGCGGCGGCTGCTGGTGCATGTTCTGGCGCCAGACGGGCGCCCAGTTCGCGGCGCGGAAAGGGGACAAGAATCGCCGGGCGCTCAGGCGGCTCGTCCAGTCCGACGACCCGCCGGGCCTCCTGGCCTACGTCGACGGCGAGCCCGCCGGATGGATTGCCATCGCGCCGCGCGACAAGTACGGGCGTCTCGAACGGTCGCGGATCCTCAAGCCCGTGGACGACCATGCCGACGTTTGGTCGGTCCCGTGCTTCTTCGTGGCCCGGCCTCACCGCCGCCACGGGCTCACCGTGGAGCTCCTGCGAGCCGCGGTGGAGTTCGCCGCCGGCCGCGGGGCTCGGATCGTGGAGGGCTATCCGGTCGAGCCCGACGGCGTGAAGCCCGACGTCTTCATGTACACCGGCCTGGCCTCGGCCTTTCGGCAAGCCGGATTTCGCGAAGCGGCGCGCCGCTCGCCCACCCGCCCCGTCATGCGCTACGAGGTGGAGGGCAGCAAGAAGCGCTCGAATAGCGTGCTGCAGGGCGGGCCGTCCGCGTAGGCGAGCTCGACCTCGCCCGGTCCGATCCGCCACACCGCTCCGCTCCGGGTCCCGTAGCGACCCCCGTGCAGGCAGAGGGCGTCCGACCCTATGGCGCCGTGATCGGCCAGGATGGAAGCCAGCCGCTCCAAGGCATCGCTCGGGCTGCGTCCTCCCAGACGCTCGGGCCAGAGCCCCGCCTCGTCGAGGAGCGCGCGCGCCCGACGGGCCTTGGGCTCACCCATCGTCTCGTCGAAGGGGCGATTGGTCACCACGTGACACCCCGGTGGGAGCCGACGCGCCCGCGCCGCTCCCTCCACGTACTCCACGAGCAGGAGCGCTTCGACGTCACCGACGACCAGGTTGAAGGGATTGTAGGGCTGGTCGAGGGCGGCCGCTCGCTCGCTGGCGGTCTCGGGATCGGGCTCGAGCAGGAGGTCGGCGCAGAGCAGCCCGCGCGAGCGCCGGGCCGGGTCTTCCCCGCCTCCGGAACGATTGGTCAAGCCGACCCACATCCCGCGCCCGCTCGCGCCCATCCACGTCCCACCCGCCCGGTCGTCCGTGGGCATCAGGATCACCGGATCGGACCCGCGCGGCGCCGGCGGCGACGACGGCCGGTCGTACGCTTCATCCCGGTTCACCGCGATGACGAGCGGCGCGTCGTCCCACACCCGATGGAACGCGATCAGCGTGCACACGGCATATTTCGGAGACTGCTAGGGATCGGCCGGCGCCGGGCAGCTCAAGACCAGCGTCGGTATTCGTTCCACGTGTCCCGCATCATCATCGCCCTCAGCCCGGCGAAGATCAGCAGCGCGATCGCGAGCTCGAGCAGCGACAATACGATCCCGAGGATCGTGAACGATCCCTGGGCGAGCTGATAGAGCGCCATCGACGCGTGGATCATGTACAGCGCCGCCAGGCCGACCAGCGCCAGCTTGCCGAACGCCGAGGGCTTGCCGCCCCCGCGGACGGCCTGGCGGACGACGGCCGCGTTCTGGTAGATGGGCATGAGCGGGTCGTAGACGCTGCGGTCGAGCGGCACGCCGCACCGCTCGCAGACCGCCTGGACGCCCGGCTGCAGATGGCCGCACTGGTCGCAGAAGGTGAGCGCCGTATCGTCGTCACGGGCGAACGTCTCGAGCATTGTTTGGAAGTTAACCCCGGCCGGATGGAAGCCAACCCGAGCCGCCCATGTTAGCTTTCCCGCCTTCGATCACGCCCTTTCTGATGGCTCTCGACCTGACAGGTACGCCCATGAAGCTGCTGCTGACCGCGCTCTCGCTCGGCCTTCCGCTTCTGTTGACATCACGCGCCGTAGCCCAGACCCCCGGTGACGACTTCGACGCCGCCGTGGACGCCTTCTTCGATCGCTACTTCGAGTTCCACCCGACCGTGGCCGCGGGGGCCGGGCTGCACGAGTACGATGCCCGCGTGGGGCCCCGGGACACCGGATCCATCCGGGCCTGGCTGTCGGATCTGGAGGCCTTCGAGGAACGGTTCTCTGCCATGGACTCGACCTCGCTCAGCGAGTCCCAGCGCCTCGACCGGGAGCTCGTCCTGCGCGAGATCCGGGGGGAGCGCTTCTGGCTGGAGGAAGTCGGGACCTGGAGGGAGGACCCTCGCTACTACGCCGGCCAGTGGGACCTCACGCTTCTCCTGCTCCTCGACTACGCTCCGCTCGCGGAGCGGATGCGGGCGATCGTGAGCCGGCTCGAGCGCTTCCCGGACCTCGTCGCCGCGGCCCGCGCGAACGTCCAGGACCCGCCGCGGCCGTTCGTGGAGACGGCCCTCATCACCTACCGGGGATGGCCCCGCTTCCTGGAGAACGAGCTTACGCAGGCCCTGGCCGGAGTCGAGGATCCGGAGCTGCAGGCGCGCTTCGCCACGGCCCGCGACAGCGCGGCGGCCGCGATCACCACCTACCGCGAGTACCTGGAGACGGAGGTCCTGCCGTCTGCGGACGGCGAGTTCGCGCTCGGCGCCGAGCGCTACAGCCGCATGAACTCGCTGCTGGCCGGGCTGGACATCCCGATCGACCGCCTCAAGGTGATCGGCGAGGCCGAGCTCGTCCGGCTTCAGGGCCTCGCCGACTCGCTGGCCGGGGTGATCGCTCCCGGCATCCCGGCCGAGCGCCGGGTCGCGGCCGCGTTCGACACGCTGGCGCAGGACCGCCCGAATGCGGACTCCATCGTTGCCACGGCGGCTCAGGTGATCGACTCCCTCGAGGCCTTCGTGCGGGAGGCGGAGCTGGGGACGGTCCTGGAAGGCGATGTGGAGGTTCGCGAGATCCCACCTTTCGCGCGCACCAACTTCGCCTACATCTGGATTCCGGGGCCCTTCGAGGAGACGGTGAACACCGGGTTCTACTTCATCCAGCCGGTCGAGGATGAGTGGTCGGAGGCGGTCGTCCGGGAGTTCCTCTCCCGGAACAACGACTGGGCCATCCTGAACACCAGCGCTCACGAGGCGTATCCGGGCCACTACCACCACTTCAACCACGTCAACCGGTCGCCGACCGAGACTCAGCGGCTGCTGACCGCCTACGTCACGACCGAGGGCTGGGCCCACTACATCGAGGAGCTGAGCTGGCGTCACGGGCTCGCCGGGGGCGACCCGCGGCTGGGTCTGGCGGCGGTCCAGGACGCGCTGCTCCGTGTGGTGCGCTTCCTGGCATCGATCGGCCTCCACACGGAGGGCATGACGGTCGACGAGGCCGAGACCATGTTCCGCACGATCGCCTACCAGGACTCGGTCAACGCCCGGCAGCAGGCGCTCCGCGGAACCTACGATCCCGAGTACCTGAACTATACGCTCGGCAAGCTCATGATCCGAGAACTCAAGGACCGGGTCCGAACCGCCGCCGAAGAGCGCGGCGAGGAGTTCAACCTCGCCGACTTCCACGACGCCTTCATGAGCCAGGGCGCCCCACCGGTCGCCTGGATCGGCCGCCGCCTGCTGGCCGACCCGGACTGGCAGCCACTCGCCGACGGAGGGGATCAGCCCGATCCGCGATGATGCGCGCGGCCTTCATCGTTGGACACGGCGGACCGGATGTCGTCGAGATCGGAGATCGCCCGATCCCGGAGTCCGGCCCCGGTCAGGTTCGCGTGCGGGTCGTGACCGCCGCGCTCAACCATCTGGATCTGTGGGTGCGGCGGGGAATCCCCGGCGTCGAGCTGGAGATGCCGCACGTCCCGGGCGCCGACGGGGCCGGGATCGTCGACGCTGTCGGCCCGGGCGTCGAAGGCCTCACCCCGGGGGACCCGGTCTACATCCAGCCCGGCCTCTTCTGCGGCCGCTGCGAATACTGCCTGGCCGGAGAGGAGTCGCTCTGCATCCGCTTTCGACTCTTGGGCGAGCACGTCGACGGCACGCTGGCCGAGTTCGTCGTGGTGCCAGCCGCCAACGTCTACCGGAAGCCGCACGGCCTCGACTGGGAGAAGGCGGCTGCCTTTCCGCTCGTCTACGAGACGGCCTGGCGGCTGGTGATGACCGCTGGTGGCCTCAAGGCCGGACAGAGCGTCCTGATCCATGGAGTCGGGGGCGGCGTGTCGGCTGCGGCCCTGCAGGTCGCCCGCTACGCGGGCGCCTTCGTCTACGCGACGTCGTCCAGCCGGGCCAAGCTCGATCGCGCGCTCGGCCTCGGGGCCGACGTGGCGCTCGACTACACGACCGAGGACGTGCCGGCCCGCATCCGCGAGCTCACCGGGAAGCGCGGGGTCGACCTGGTGATCGACAACGTGGGGCAGGCGACCTGGCGCGACTCCATCGAGTGCGTGCGCCGCGGGGGTCGCATCGCGACCTGCGGCGCGACCACCGGCAACGACGCCGTGACGCCGATCAACCGCGTCTACTGGAAGCAGCTCTCGATTCACGGATCGACGATGGCCAACCGTAGGGAGTTCGATGCCATATCCCGGCTCGTGATCGGCGGCCGGATCGATCCGGTGGTCGATGGCGTATACCGGCTGGACGACGTGCCGGAGGCGCTCGCCCGCCTCGAGTCGGGCGACCAGTTCGGCAAGATCGTGATCCGCGTCGCCGACGATCCGAAGGTGGAACATGACGGAACACCGGGTGTCGCGACACCCGATCATGCATCACCATAATCCAGGGGAGGAATCGTGGCCGACAACTCGTTCGACATCGTGAGCAAGGTCGACCATCAGGAGGTCAAGAACGCCGTCCAGATGGCGCTGAAGGAGGTCCGCACCCGCTTCGACTTCAAGGGGTCGAAGGCGGAAATCGAGGAGTCCGCCGACGAGCTCGTCCTGACCGCCGAGGACGAAGGACGTCTCCGGGCGCTCCGCCAGATCCTCGAGGAGAAGCTCTCCCGCAGGGGCGTATCGCTGAAAGCGCTGACGTGGGGCGAAGTCGAGGAGGCCCTGGGAGGGACGGCCCGCCAGCGCGGCACGCTGCAGTCGGGTCTCTCCGCGGAGCAGGCCAAGGACATCGCCAAACGGATCAAGGCGACGGGCCTCAAGGTCCAGGCCTCGATCCAGGGCGATCAGGTGCGGGTGACCGGCAAGAAGAAGGACGACCTCCAGGCGGTCATCGCCACCCTCAAGGACGCCAGCCTGCCGTTCGACTGGACAGCGGCGAACTACCGATGATGGGCGCTCGAGGCACCCGGCAACCGCTCCTCATGGCTCTGCTGGGGCTCACGGCGGCATGCGGCCGCGGCGAGCCCGCCAGCGAGCCGGTTCCGGCGGACTCCATCCTCACCGACACGCTGACTTCGGCCGAGCAGCAGACCTTCGCGGTCGACCTCGACCGCTACCACGAGATGGAGGGAGGCCGGCTCGACACCGTGGACATGGTCGCCCGCGGCGACGACGCGGCGTTCCAGGTGCAGGTTCTCAATTACGCCGATGATTACACCGCCCTGACTTACGCGGCCTGGTACACGGGCGCCGACAGCGCGGTCATGTTCGCCGCCGACGGTCAGCCGCGGCTCGAAGACGAGATGGGGAACGTCTACCGCGGGATCGTGATCCCCGGCAACCCCCGGTTCGAGGTGGAGACCGGCACGACGGCGGTCGGCGTCTACGTCTTCCGCCCGGCGGTGGCTCCCGAGGCGGATTCGCTGAGCCTCTACGTCAACGACTCGACCCCGCCCGTCCTGCAGGTCGGACCCTTCGGCGTGCGGCACGAGTCGGAAGGCGCTACGCCCGCGGGCGGCCTGCGCATGCGCGCCGAGGAGCCACCCGGGACGCCCTGACCGCATCCGCCGGTCATTTTCCTTCCGTCGCGTACTCGCTGTAGAAGTGAGCGGCGGTTACGATCCCGCCATGGAAGTTCTCGAGCACGAGGTTCTCGTCGGGGGCGTGGGCGTTCTCGTCGGGGGTCCCGAAGCCCATCAGGATGGACGTCACCCCGAGCCGCTCCTGGAACGTGGTCGTGATCGGGATCGAGCCTCCCTCGCGGGTCATCACCACGTCCGCCTTGAACGCCTTCTCGAGCGCCCGTCGAGCCGCCTGGTTGGCAGGATGATCGATCGGAGCGAGGTAAGGCCGGGCGCCGTGAAGGGTCTCGACCCGCACGGTGACGCCCGGCGGCGACACCTGCTCGACGTGCGCGCGAAACAGCTTGTCGATCTCGTCCGGGTCCTGGTCCGGCACAAGCCGCATCGAGACCTTGGCTGACGCCCGGGCGGGCAGCACGGTCTTGGCGCCCTCGCCGGTGAATCCCGAGACGATCCCGTTCACGTCGAGCGTGGGCCGCGCCCAGATACGCTCCAGGGTCGTGAACCCAGCCTCGCCCACGAGCTCGGACACCCCCAGCTCGCGACGGTAGGCGCTCTCGTCGAAGGGGAGCTTCCGGAACTCGCTCCGCTCCTCGTCGGAGAGGGGGCGCACATGATCGTAAAAGCCCTCGATCGCCACGTGGCGCTCGTGGTCCTTGAGCGTCGCCAGGATCTCGGCCAGCGCCTGGGCGGGGTTGGCCACGGCGCCGCCGAAGGAACCCGAGTGGAGGTCCGACCTGGCGCCCTGGACGTGGATCTCCATGTAGCAGAGGCCGCGCAGGCCATAGCAGAGCGAGGGCACGCCGGCGGCGAACATGGGGCTGTCGGAGATCATCACGACATCGGCCGCCAGACGCTCCTGGTTCGCCTCGATGAAGGGAGCCAGATGCTCCGAGCCGATCTCCTCCTCGCCCTCGATGAGCACCTTCACGTTGCAGGGCAGGCGGCCGTCCGCGGCGAGATGGGCCTCCCATGCCTTCCAGTGGGCGAACACCTGTCCCTTGTCGTCGGCCGAGCCGCGGGCGAAGATTCGCCCGTCACGAACCGTCGCCTCGAAGGGGGGCGTCGTCCACAGCTCGATCGGGTCCACGGGCTGGACGTCGTAGTGACCGTAGAAGAGCACCGTCGGCGTCTCCGGCGCACCGAGCCACTCCGCGTACACGATCGGGTGGCCATCGGTGTCGATCACCTCCGCCTCGGGAAATCCGATCCGGGAGAGCCGGTCGCGACAGTACTCGGCGCAGCGGCGGACGTCTTCGGCGTGCGCGGGGTCGGTCGAGACGCTCGGGATGGCGAGGAACTCTCCGAGCTCTTCGACGTAGCCGTCACGTTGCCGGTGGATGTGCTCGAGGACCTTTTGCATAGGGAGCACAAACTCCATCGGCACGGGTCAATCGGCAAACGGAGACGTGGTCATGCGAGAGAATCCGAACTCCGGCGCGGAAGACATCTTCCCCGCCTCGACCGCGTGAGTCGGTGGCACCTGCGCTGGTATCCAAGCCGCGTCCTCGAGCCCGAGATCATGGATACCGAGGACGAGGCGGGGGCCTACATGGACGCCGCCGTGGCGACGCACCTGGCGCGGCTGGACGCGGGCTGGGCCTCGCTGGTGGCTCGGACGGGTCCCCGGGGTCCGACGCGAGTTCTCGATGTCGGCACGGGAGGCGGCCAGATCCCGCTTCTGCTGTCGCGGGCGCGGCCGGAATGGCGGATCTGGGCCCTCGACCGGAGCCTCGCCATGCTGGCGGAGGGGTGGCCGGCCGTCATCGAGGAAGCGACCGACGCGCGCCTCAGGGCGCGCCCGTTCATCCTCGCCCCGGCGGTGGCCGATGCACGTCAGCTCCCCTTCCCCGACGCCGCCTTCGACGTCGTGGTTTCCAACTCGCTGCTCCATCATCTCGCAGATCCGACCGCGGTCCTCGACGAGATTGCCCGCGTAGCCCGTCCCGAGGGACGGGTTCTCCTGCGCGATCTCCGACGCCCGCCCCGCCTTCTGTTCCACGCCTGGCTCGCCTGGCACGGGCGACACTACGCCGGAGCCATGCGCGAGCTTTACGAGGCTTCCGTGGCGGCGGCGTTCACGCCCTCCGAGTTGGAGATCATTCTCCGCCACTCCGCTCTGGCCGGGGCGTCGGTGGAGGCGGACGGCCCCTATCTGATCCTGCAGCGCTGATTCGCGGTCGCCACCCCGCTGTACCCACCCGCGCGAAGCTCTCACCCACCCGTGCGAACCACGATCTCCACCCGCCGGTTCTTCGCCCGGCCCTCCGGGTCGTCGGAACCATCCGACCTGGTGTTCGGGGCGATCGGCTTCGACTTTCCCCACCCGCGGGTCGTGATGTTGGCGCCGTCGACCTGCGCGTTCGTCACTAGCCACTGCTTGACACTGGCCGCGCGCTCCTCCGATAAGGTCTGGTTGTAGGCATCCGCGCCCTTTCCGTCCGTGTGCCCCTCGATGCTCACCTCGGCACCTGGATTCCCTTTGAGGACCGTGGCGAGCTTCTGGAGGCTTGGCTCGGCCTCGGGCTTGATGTCGGCGCTGTCGAAGTCGAACAACACGTCGGCCGCGAGGTCGATCCGGATCTCGGTCTCGGTCACCTCGGCGCCGAGTTCCTTCAGAACGCCCTCGATCCCGAGTGTCTTGCCGCCGGCGGCCACACCGCTCGTCGCGGCGCCGCCCGTGCCCGTGATCGCCATCCCCTCGATGGGCAGGAAGTCGGGCAGAACGAGGTCGACGGCCTGCACGTCATCCGGAGGCGCCGGGAAGGTCAGGCTCATCAGGATGGGAGCGTCCCAGTCGGGAACGAAGGTCCCATGGCCGATCGACTTGACGGTCAGCGGTTGGGCCTGGTAGAACCCCTCGGTGTCCAGGAGCAACGGGTATTTCCGCTTGCTCGCCGGATCGAAGAGGTAGACCCATTCATACATGAAGTAGGTGCCGCGGAGGTCCACGACGGAGCCCGGCTCGGCCGCCAGCTTGAGCCGCACGTTCAGCGCCTGGTTCGCGCGCTTGGCCGACACCAAGGTCGCCAGGGCGCCGAAGGGGATGCTCTTCGCGCTGGTCGCCGAGAGGAGCCCGCCCGGGCCTTCGGTCACCGGGACGACGTCGAACGGGAACATCTGCGGCAGCTGCACGCTCACGGTCGTGCCCGCCGGCAACGGCTCGAAATAGGCCCACAACACGGACTCCATTCCGGGCGGGATCACGAGCGCGATCCGTCCGCCATCGATCTCATCGCCGATCGGCCCGCCGATGAAGAACCCGTCCGCCCCCTTGAGCGGGAAGTGCTTCTGCTTCGACTGCATGTCGACCAGCGCGATCTCCCCGACCGAGAACCGATCCGGCGACGCCACCTCGCTGCCGTTGTTCACGTACTTCACCATCAGCCGCAGCACGCCGTCGTCCTGCCGGAGCTCGACGATCTCGGCGGTGACGCCGGGGATCTCGGTCTCGGCGGGCTGGCCGGTCGCGAACCCTGGCGTGAGGAACACCAGAGCAGCGCAGAGGAACATGAAAACTCTCTTCATCGCGGTTCTCCCTTTCGTTGGCTGATGCCGCAGCACAGGTGAGGAAATCACGGGAGCCGCTGAAGCTGCCGCATATCCCGCATCACGAATCTAGGATGGTCGGGGGGCCCTGGTAATCCAGGCCGTGTGCTCTCCAGCACTCGTACATCCGTGCACCTGCCTCAAATGCGACGATCCCACAGCCGGCGCAACTCGTTATGTTCTTCATCGTTATGTCCTTCATAGTTGTGGTCGGCAGCTCATCGATCTGGTCCTCGGTCAGAAGCGCACGGGCCGTCTGCTGGACGTCGTCCGGCATCTCGTCGAACTCGGTCCGCGCGATGATCGCCCAGATGAGCACCTGGATATTCCGCTGCGGAATCTCCGGGTGGGCCGCCGAATTCCGCAGGATGCTCCGGACGATGGGGGCCTTGGGGCCGGCCAGGGGGGCGTACAGATAGCCGTCACCTCCGCCAGGACCGTGGGTCCCCGCATGCATGCAGTAGCTCTGCGCCTCGAGAGCGAAGTGGCCGCGCCTGAGGCGAAACGCCCCGAGCGAGGTCCGCGGCAGACGGTCCATCGGCGCCCACACGCCGGGCGAGTACCCGTCCAGGAACGCGATCTCCGTTCGCGCGTCGTCCAGGCTCGTCGTGATCGGGGGATCGCCCTCGAGGAAGCTCGAGAGGCTGGGGACGCGATCGAGCAAGCGTCCGGCGTCGCCGAGGCCGGGGATCTGGGCCTCCGCCGAGCCGACCGCCATCGTCACTCCCGCCAGGCCGGCGGTCACGAGCGTGCGGATCATCGTGCACTTCTCCCTTCGGATCGTGATTCGTCGATGCGACATCCCTTAGACAGGGTGTCAGCGGTCGCGTTTCACGTCGCGGGAACCCCGGGGCCCTGTTCGCGGCCGCGAAGCGAGCCCTCGCCGGCGTCAACGTCCGCTGTCCGGCCGGCTACGCCCCATAGGGTCGCGAGCCTTGTATCCGCCGAGAATCCGGAATGGTAGCTCGAGCAGCGTGAAGAGCGCGAGCGCCACGAGCGCCGCGACCCCGATGTAGACCGGCCAGGGACCGAAGGCGTCGAGGATGGTCGGTTCGGCTGGCTTCCGCGCCAGGTAGAGGAAGTTGGCGCCGGTCGCCAGATCGATCCCCGCCACGATGGCCGCGTAGGCGAGGGTCAGGAGAAACACTCTCCACGAGGATCCGGGCCGCGGGATCCGATCGAAGCCGAACACGAGTGTCGTCGCGGAGACGACGACCATCGCGTGGGCCGCGAAGTAGGCGACCCACCTCCAGTCGGGAAACGCGCCGCCCACGTCGGGCGTCACGATCGCGAGCGTGCTCCCCGCGAGCGCCCAGTAGTAGAGGATCTCCGACGCCCGGAGGCTCAGCGTCAAGAGCGCGAAGACGGCGACGAAGATCGCCAGATCGCAGAGATGCAGGGGAAGGAGGTCGAGGAGGCCGATCTCGCCGCTGCGGACCGCCATGATGAGATAGCCGACCACGCTGGCCAGGAGAAGCCCGGCCAGGGTCCAGCGCACCGCCGCGCCAAACGAGCCGCTCGGGAAGCGGCGAGCGAGGAGCGGCGTCGCGATCGCCGCCGCCGCGGTGCCGCCCACGACGAGAAGTTTTTCCGCGTACACCGCCGTTCGACGGCCCGGTGTCGGAGCCTACCCGATCGTCCGCTCCAGATACGCCAGGAGACGACCCCACGCGTCGGCCGCCGGCTCCAGGTTCGTCTCCGGGTCGCGGTCCACCCACAGCCAGAAGCCATGCTCGACCGGATCGTAGATATGGACGTCGGCGGGAATTCCGGCGTCGTGGAGCGCGGCCACGAAGCGGTCCACCTCCTCGGGCGGGATCCCGTCGTCCTGGCCGGCGAAGGTGCCGTAGATAGGGTGGTCGATCGCGGCCAGGGTTACGGGATCCGTGACCAGAGAGCCGTAGAAGATCGCCGTGCCGTCGTGGTGCTCGCCGCCGAGCGCGTAGGACAGCGCGATCCCGCCGCCGAAGCACCAGCCCATGGTGGCGATCTTGCCGGTCATGTCCTCGCGCGACCTCAGAAAGGCGGCGGCGGCATCCAGGTTGGCGATCACCGTCGGCGGGTCCGAACGGACCTCCTGCGTGAGCGCTCTGTTCTCCTCGGGGTTCGAGC
The DNA here is from genome assembly GCA_050732935.1 of Gemmatimonadota bacterium. Classification (GTDB taxonomy): domain Bacteria; phylum Gemmatimonadota; class Gemmatimonadetes; order JACCXV01; family JAHWKZ01; genus DASRVA01. The sequence goes on along the minus strand of JBOHRW010000230.1, from coordinate 3,719 downwards.
CGGTGCGGCCCGAGAAGAGGTCGGCCGCGAGGGCCACGTAGCCTTTGTCGGCAAAGGCGTCGGCCACCTGCCGCACGCGATCGTTCAGCCCGTTCCACTCGTGGATCAGGATCACGGCCGGGAAGGGTCCCTGGCCCTCGGGCGCCACGAGGTAGCCCGTCGTGGCCGAGTCGGCCGGGAAGTAGTGGACGGGCTCCCCGCGCGGAGGAGGCGCCTGCCCCAGGATCGCGGCGGGCACCGAGTCCTGGGTCGCGGTTTCCTGGCTACGGGACGAGGCCGGATCCGATCCCGACTCCCCCGAGGACGCGCTCTCGCGGGCGCATCCCAGGCCGATAGCGAGCACGATCAGCAGGGCCGATCCGTTGCGGACGACGAGCGAGCGCTCCTTCATGCGTTCCTCCTGCCTTCACGACATCGGAGTTTGTCTTCGGTCTCACGGTCGAGTCTAGCGCCGCGATCCGGGGCCGCCACCGCGTGGCCGCAGTCGCGCGTGGCGTCAGACCAGCAGCTCGCCGCGCAGGATGGTGACCGCACGCCCCTCGAGCTCGACCCGCTTTCCGAGATCCCGTACGTGCACCACGCCGCCGCGCGCGCTGGCCTGGAAGCCGGTCAGGACGCTCCGCTCCAGTCGACGGGACCAATAGGGTGCGAGCGCGCAGTGGGCCGAGCCCGTCACCGGGTCTTCGTCGATTCCGACCCGGGGGGCAAAGAACCGGGACACGAAGTCGAAGCGCCCGTCGCCCGAGCGGCTGGTCACGATCACTCCGCGCGCCGGGATCGTGGCGAGCCTCGGATGATCGGGAGCGAGGGAGCGCACGGTCCCCTCTTCCTCGACCTCGAACAGCCAGTCGGCGCTCGCCGTGCGGCCGGCCCACACGGGCACGACACCGATGGCCTCGACGAGCCCCGCCGGCGGCTCGGCCTCATGAGCGGGCGTGGCGGGAAAATCCAGCGCGATCCTCTCGCCGGCCGGCCGGGCGCCGAGGATCCCGCTGCGGGTCTGGAACCGGATCGGCTCGCCGGGGGTCGCGATCCCCGTCTCCCAGAGGACGTGGGCGCTGGCGAGCGTGGCGTGGCCGCACAGGTCGACCTCGGTGGCGGGCGTGAACCACCGCAGCTCGAAACCCTCGGGACGGGGAACCAGGAACGCGGTCTCGGAGAGGTTCATCTCGCGGGCCACGGCCTGCATCCACTCTCTTTCCGCGGGCTCGGCCAGCAGGCATACTGCTGCGGGGTTCCCCGAAAAAGGCTCGTCGGCGAAAGCGTCGACCGTTAGGATGGGCACGTGCACTTTCTGAGACATGCCTACGATGCTACAGCCGAAGCCAGCGTCGGCCAGCCCCGTCGCCGCGCGCCGGTCCAGCCGGCGGCGGCGCTCCTGGCGGCCGCCTTCATGGCGGCGCTCCTGATGACTGGCTGCGGCGATCCGGCCGGCGACCAGCGGGGCGGCTTCGAACACGACCCCGCACCGGTGCTGGGAAGGTGGGTGGAGCGGGTGCCCACCGCCAGCTCGCCGCAGGAGGCCTTCATCGAGGCCGGGGTGGGATTCCTGACCGGACATTTCGAGTTCGAGCGCATGGAATCTGTGTTCGATGTTCATTTCATGGATGGCGACTGGGACGGGTCTCGGATCACCTTCGAGACCGGCGACGTGTTGGGCGCCGGTGTCGAGCCCATTCCCTGGAATGCCCTGCTGGTCGCCGCGACAGACAGCTTGCCCACCCGGCTGCGGCTCTTTCCCGAGTTCGACGGCGGCGTGCCGTTCTCGGTCGAGTACGTGCGACCCTGACCCGCCCCCGGGATTGGCGCGGGCCGCCGGGCGCCGCCAGATTGACTACCGGAGCCGATGGACCCACGGACGACCCCGCCGATCACCCCACCGGTCGAGGACTACCTCAAGGCCATCTACACGCTGTCGCGCGAGGATCTCGCCGACCAGCGCGTGTCGACCTCGGCGATCGCCGAGCGGATGCAGGTGTCCGCGGCCTCGGCCACCAACATGATGCAAAGGCTGGCCGAGCTGAAGCTCGCCGACTACGTGCCCTATCAGGGTGTCGCGCTCACCGAGACCGGCGAGAAGGTCGCCCTCGAGGTGATCCGGCATCACCGCCTCATCGAGCTCTACCTGGCCGAGGCGCTGGGCTACTCGTGGGACACGGTCCACGACGAAGCCGAGCGCCTCGAGCACGTGATCAGCGAGGAGTTCGAGGATCGGATCGACGCCATGCTCGGCCATCCCACGACCGACCCCCACGGGCATCCGATCCCGCCCAAGACCGGCCCCATGGTGCCTTCCGGGGAGCACCGGCGGCTGAGCGACGTCGACGTCGGCGAGATCGTCGTCGTCCGTCGCGTGCACGACCGGGACGGCGACGCGCTCCGCGACCTCTCCAGCCTGGAGCTCTTCCCCGGCGTCGAGCTGATGGTGGTCGAGCGCCCCGCTGGCGGCCCGATCACGGTCGAGCGCGCGGGCGAGCGCGTGACGGTGGACGAGGAGCTGGCCCGCGGCGTCTTCGTCGACTGATCGAAACCGACCCCGAAAGACCGGACAGCCGGGCGTGTGGTTGACCCGATCGCTGGGAAGCGGTTATGCTGGGGTCAGGAACCATTCTCATCTAGGAGTTCTTATGACCGTCGAGTTTCCGCTGCACTTCATGCACGAGGGCGAGCGCGGCCGCGTGGCCGGGATCCGCTGGCTCGAAGAGGACGTGGAGCGACGGCTGGCCGAGATGGGGTTCAAGAAGGGGGTGGCTTTCGAGGTCGTCCACTACGACCCGCAGTGCGGCATCACGGTACGGCTCCCCGATCGCGACGTGTCCATCGTCCCGTGGCTGGCGCCGGTGATTTACGCGACCGAGGAGTCGGTCGACTAGCGGTCCCCCCTCACCACAGGCTCTCCCCCTCCCCGGACCTCCGGTTCACGAGCCGCGCGCAGACGAAAAGCCAGTCGCTGAGCCGGTTGACGTAGGGCAGCACCGTCTCCGGAAGATCGTCCGCGTCGAGCGCGACGATCGCCCGCTCGGCCCTGCGGCACACCGTCCGCGCGGCGTGAAGGAAGGTGCCCGCACGCGAGCCCGCGGGCAGGACGAACGCCGTGAGCGGCGGAAGCTCCTCCTGCCAGGCGTCGATCTCCCGCTCGAGCGCCTCGATCCGCTCTTGGGAGAGGTCGAACTTCTCTCCCCGCCGGCGCTTCGGATCGGGAGTCGCGAGGAGGGCGCCGAGCGCGAACAGGTCCTTCTGCACGCGCTCGAGGGGCTCGCGAAGGGAAGGCTCCTCGAGGTGTGCCCGCGCCACGCCGATCCATGCGTTCAGCTCGTCGACCTCTCCGTACGCGGCGACCCGCGGAGAGGCCTTGGAGACCCGGCCGCTTCCGAACAGCGCCGTCCCGCCCGCGTCCCCCGTCTTCGTGTAGATCTTCATCGGGCCACCGGTCACGCGTGGACGGGCACCATGGGGAGATCCGTCACCTCCGCCTCGACGCCTTCGCCGTGAAGACGGGTTCCCGGCGCGGCATGATCGCGCTTGAGATAGGCCAGGGCGATCGGGCCGAGTGCCGGGCTGACCGCGCTGCGCGTGACGCGTGCCACGCCGCTCTTGTCCTCGGCGTCCAGCATCGCGCCGCGCGGAAGCGCCCGCTCGCCTTCGAAACGGAGCCCTCTCAGGTGACGCGCCGGACGCCCCCGGGCCCAGAGCCGGGCGATGACCTCCTGACCGGGGTA
>JBOHRW010000229.1:0-1677 GCA_050732935.1 Gemmatimonadota bacterium | reverse complement strand
CGGGGCCGACCCGGTCCTCGGCCCAGTACATGTCGCTGGTCGCGTGAGTCGGCTGCATGGACGCGATGACGCCGAGATCGGCGAAGCGCGAGATGTCCTCGAGCGCGACCACCTGGGCGTGCTCGATGCGGGGGGCGATCCCCGAGGCCGCACCAGCGGTCGTCGACCCGACGCCGCCGGCCAGGGCTCCGGCCGCCAATGCTTCTTCCGCCGCCTCGATCGCGTCCAGCGCGACCTGGTTGCCGCGATCGCCGATGGCGTGGATCGCCGGCTGCAGGCCGAGCCCCAGGGCGCGTTCGATCAAGGCTCTCAAGGTGTCGGGGGGTGTCAGGAGAAGGCCGATGTTGCCGGGGTCGTCGCTATAGGGCTCCAGGAGGGCAGCCCCACGGCTTCCAAGGGCGCCGTCGGCGTAGAACTTGACGCCGCGGACACGCACCGACTCGCCGGACTTGACCCTTGAATCGTTGGCCGACTCCATGAGCGCGGGGTCATCCCCGTCCAGGTAGACCACGATCCGGGGCAGGAGCCTTCCCTCGGCGGCCCACGCACGGTAGAGATCCCATTCCTCCCGGTCCGTCCCCATGTCGTGGACGCCCGTCAGGCCGACCGACACCATCCGCTCCTGCGCGGCGGCCAGCCGGGCCGCGAGCTCCTCGGGGCCGGGCACCGGGATCGCCGCGTCGACCAGATCCTCGGCGTCGTCGATGAAGATCCCGGTCGGATCCCCCGCTTCGTCGCGCACGATCCGGCCGCCCTCCGGGTCCCCGGTCGCGGCCGTCACCCCCGCCGCCTCGAGTGCCCGCGTGTTCGCCCATCCGGCATGCCCATCCACACGAGTCAGCCACACCGGGTGGTCCGGGGCCGCCGAGTCCAGCGCAGCGGCCGTCGGAAACTCCTTCACCTCCCAATCGTTCTGATCCCACCCGCGACCCAGGATCCATTCCCCGGCCGGCCGCCCGGCGGCTGCCTCCAGCACCCGGGCGGCGATCTCCTCGACCCCGCTCGTCCCGACGAGATCCACGGTGCGGAGGAGCTTCCCGAGGTTCATGACGTGCGCATGAGCATCGATGAGGCCCGGGATGACCGCGCGTCCCTGGAGGTCGATCACGTTCGTCTCCGGACCGCGGTACGACTCGACCTCCTCGGCTGAGCCGATCGCCACTATGATGCTCCCGATCGCGCTCTCGGAGACCGCCATCGCCTCGGCCGCCGGGGCCTCGGGGTTCGCCGTGTGGATGACCGCGTTGGTGAAGATCAGGTCGGCCGGCTCCTGGGCCGCCAGGGGCGTCGCGACCGATACGGAGACAGCCATCAGGAAGGCACCCACCACCCGACGCACGAGCGAGCGGTCACGCCCGCCTACCATGCGATCCCGTAGTCCTCGCCGTAGTCGCTCGAGGCGCCCCACATGGTGCCGTGCTCGCGGTCGAACCAGATCGCGTTGATGGGGCCCGAGGTCTGCACGGCGTAGTCCAGGTCGTAGCCCATCTCCCGCAGCCGGCCCCGCACCCAGGGCGGCACGTCCTCGTTCAGGAGCAGCCGGCCCGGGATCGACTCGTGATCGCCGAACGAGTTTCTGAGCTGGAAGCTGTTGAAGTTTGCCGCCTCGGCGGCCTCCTGCGGATCCATCCCGAACTCGACCACGTTGAGGAAGAACTGGAGCAGGTTCTGGTCCTG
>JBOHRW010000228.1:0-5212 GCA_050732935.1 Gemmatimonadota bacterium | reverse complement strand
CACCCTGGTCGGGTTCCTGGACGAGGTAGACGCGGAGGCCTTCGAGGTCGGCGGCCCACTCGTCTCTCCATGTGGAGGCCCCGGGAACGCCCACCGCGGGGAAGCGGTGGAAGCGCAGCACCTGCGTGTCGCTCTCACCTTCGCAAAGTGTGACGAAGCCCGCCTTCCGGGCGGCGGCGAGCCCCGGCAGTCCGTACAAGCATGAACGTGCGCCCTTCTGCCAACGGAAGCCGCTCTTCCCCAGCGCGAAGCGGTAGCGGATTGCGACAACGTTTCCGGCCTCGTCGCGGTACGGGATTCGGACGGCCGGCCGCGGCTCCGTCCAGTCGCGGTCCTTCCACGTCGAGTCCTCGAGGCCCGCCTTGCGCAGGAAATCGACCGGCAGCTTGAAATGGTCGGCATATTGAGCAAGGGTCAGGCTAGGAACCTCGGAGCGCGGTTCAGATTCCCGTGTCCACTTCGGGCGAGTGAGCCGCCGCATCCGGTCAAGCGTCGCCGGCGAAACCGTCCGGGTTGGTGGGCTCGGTTTCGGGAGCGAGTGGAGCCGGTCACCGTTCGTCCAACTTCCAGGGAAGAGCTCGCCGGGCCGGAGGCCGAGTGCGGCGACGATCTGCTCGAAGGAACATCCGGCATGGCAATAGAGAAGCACGCGCCCGTCGTCGCCCTCGCTGATCGCGAGCGACGGGCTCCGGTCTTCATGAGCCGGACAGCGGGCCATCCATCCACCGCCGGAACGGCGGACGTGCTCGAGGCCGCCCAGCACCCGCTCGACGGCGGCGCTAGCCATGGCTGTATTTCTCAATCAGCTCGAGCACGTTCTCGATCAAGAGCTCGGAGATCATCTTCTCGACGTACAACCGGTCACCAATCGAGTTGTAAGGCGAAATCGGGTCGGCGAACTCAAGTCTCGTTTGGGCGCGTGCATGCTCAGCTCGGAGATCCTCAAGTACAGCTGCGAGCCGGGCCACGCAGCCACGGGCCACCTCGGATCGGCGATGGTCAGGGACATCGATAAGGCTCACGGACGGTCTCGCTCGAGCTCGCGGGTGTGCTGGATGTAGGGGATGATCGAGATGGCCACGCGCTGCGGTGGCGGCGGTGTCCAGGGGATGAGCCCCAGCCGGACCGCCTTCGCGAACGCGCGGCTCTGGAGGGCCTGGGTTGCCGACTTTCGGGGTCTTGCTGTATCATTCACTCGCGTGATCCACCGTTGAGCGGCGCGTCACAGACCAGGGGCGCGCCGCTTCACTTTTTTAGGCTTCGGCCGGTTCTCCCTCAGCGGTCCGCTCGGCAGCCTCGCGCTCTTCGGCCCACTTCAAAACGCTTGCCGCGCGATAGCGGATCACCCGCTCGGAGAGCTGAATGTGAGGCGGGGCGTCGCCTCGGTAGCGTCGCTCCTGCACCCACCGCCGCGACACTCCCAAGATCTCCGCTGCCTCCTTCTCCGTGAGGAGAAGCTCCACCTCTGCGTACGTTGTCATGCAGCTATTCTACAGGAACACCCACCCGATTTTTTCGCACCTCACGACGCCATGGGGTGCGAAAAAGCGATAGATTGCCGGCGATGTTCATCCAGTCCGGAGTCCTGACGCGCGACGAGGCCAGACAGCGCTTTCTCTACGTGCTGCCCCTAGCCGACCAGTCCGTGGTGCCGGCGCTCGAGGAGCTCATGCCGCATGTCCCAGCCGCGTGGAAGGAGGGGTTCCCGGTATGGGAGGGCCCGGTCGAGGAATCCGACGAGGATTCGCAGCTGGATCGAGAGCTTGTCCGGCTCGCTGGGGATCGAAACCTTGCCGACCCTTGGATCTTGGAAGCGTTCGCGCGCACACTCGCCTGGTGGCTGCAGCTCGGCCAGCCTGTCGGCGGCCTACATCCAGGGTTCGCCGCGTTCGTTCCCCCCCTGGTCGTGCCTGGACCGATCCCCGAGATCGAATCGCGCGCGGCGGCCCGCCGGCGCATTCAGAAATGGGTCGAACTCCACCTCGATGTTGCCTACGGGCGGACCCTGAAGAAGAGGCGTCCACCGCGTGTCAATGGGGCTGGGGTACGGGCACTCCTGAAGTCGGACCGGGAGCTGCCACACAACGCGGCCAACCTTAAGATTGCGTCGCTCGTCAATGATCGACGTTACGCTTTCCTGGTCCTCTGGCAGGGAAGGGAAAGGCTCGAACAGATCGCGCGCTGGTACGAGCGCCAGCTCCGGAATGCTGATCTCCCACAATCATTTCTTGAGGATTTTGGTGAGGCGCTGGATGCACAGACGGTGAACCGCGAGATCCGGCGTGCCGCAGAAGAGGTCGATTTCAGTAGCCTCCGCAGGGATCCGCGCGGGCGAGGGCCAAGGTAGAGTGATTGATTTAGTCGATGTATTAGCCTGGCCTGCGGCGTTCGCCATCCTGGGCCTCGCCTTCATACTCATCTTCAGGAGGGGAATCAAAGCGCTCTTAGATCGCACATGGAAGGTCGGAAGGGGCGGCCTAGAAACCTTCGATTCGCCGCGGTTGCCGGTGTCGGGCGAAAGCCATGACTCGTTGCAGGCCTTCCTCGAGTCGTATGATAATCCGCTGTTGCGTCATAACGAGAGCGTGATCGAAGAGGACCTTAAACAACGAGGCCTCACCGATCCTGGAGATGCTCGAAAGGCTCTACTTCGGAGTCTCGCGGGCACCCAGATCCTCCTTCATTTCGAGCGTTTCCAAGGCCTAGTCTGGGCTAGCCAAATATCTGCGCTCACTTACCTCAACTCCAAGTCCGATCCGGTCCCTGCCAACGAGCTCAGACCGTTCTATAACGACGCGAGCAAGTCCTTTCCTGAGCTATATGGGAACTATGGTTTTGAGGATTGGCTCGCATTCTTGAAGACGGCGATGCTTCTCGAAGAGCGTGCGGAAGGTGTCGTCATCAGCATGATTGGACGAGAATTCCTCAAGTGGAGGGTCGAGGCGGGTCGTGCAGGCCCATTCCACGGATAACTAATTGATGAGTAGAGAAGAAAGTCGAATCCTCCTCTAGATCCAGGCTTAGGAAAGTTCGGGGAGCCTATCCCGCCGAGAGTTGCCGAGTGAGCGAGAACGTCTTCAAGCTGCACCCCATCCAGGGACCCGACGGATGCGGCTTTGACGTGTACCGGGAAGGCGATCGTGTCGAAGAGAGCCGGCTCCGGGGTGGCGATGGGCTCTACTACAGCCGGGCGAAAGGGGCCTCGCTTACCCGGCCCGCGTTGTGGGAGGGCGACTTCGACCCGGGCGTCCCTGTCGCGCTGGTGCCTGAGCCGTCGAACCCTGCGGATCCGAACGCGATCGCGATCTGGGACTACCGAAGGGAGTGGCGCGTCGGCTACCTGTCACGCGCTGTTGCAAAGAAAGTCGCGCGCGCGATCCGGGAGGAGAGAGACTTCAGGGCCTACGTCCTGAAGGTCGAAGCATACGAAGTGCCGGGGGAGCGTCGCCCGCGCAGGGCCCACCTTCGTGTCCTGGTCGTCGATGTTGAGAAACACCCGATCGATCTGCCCGACGATCCTGCAGAGCCATTGCCCGATGCGCCGCGACTTCGGGTAACGCGCGAGGGGCGACCTCAGCGCAAAGCTACTCCGGAGCCCGTCAAGTCCGGGTGCTTGGGAATCCTTATCGCCCTCGCTGTGGTGATGCTCTCGGCGCTCAAGGGATAAGGTGCCGCTCCGAATCAGTCAGTCGCCCTCGAGAGTCGTGCTTCAGATTGACGAGCGGAGCATCACCCAAGATACAACCCGGAACCTCGCGCCCCCGGCCGACTTGGACTGCAACCGCCCGATTGTTCTTGACTTGCGACCGGTCGGTTTCGTCGAGCCCTTTGGGCTTGTCTACCTCTATTGGCTGGTGAGAAGCCTCGTCGATCGTGGCGGGGCACCCGTTACGATCCGGCCGCCGCGATCCAGGGACGTGCGAAACTATCTCGTTCGGATGCATTTCCCTCAGGCTTTCAGTGAGGTGGAGAGGGTTGTCTTCGATCCCGATTTATCGCGCGTCGTGGTGCGGGAGACGGATCTTCGAGAGCGGCTGCTGGAAGTCACGACTTTCACGCTCCTAGATGATGACCAGGTGCGACAGCTCACAGGCGATGTTATGGAGACAATCCTGACCCGGGGAGAGGATCTGCCAGTTGAAACGCGCTACTTGCGGCTCGGGCTCATCGAGCTGCTCAGCAACATTGAGGTTCACAGCCAGACACGTTCCGGTATTCTGACAGTTCAGCGTTACGGATCATCCGAGGTGCACATAGCTTTGGGAGATGGAGGCATCGGTATACCGGAGGCGTTACGTGATGTAGTTGGGCCGCTACCCGACGACGAGATGGTGCTGCAGGCCCTTGATCCCCATGTCAGCAGTCGTCCAGGCCGCGGTGGGTTGGGTCTTCCCACGATTGTCGAGGAGATCAAGAAGACCAGGGGCTTCATGGGAATCAGGAGTGGGCGCGCTCATGTCAAAGTGAGCAGGAACGGGGCTGTGTCTAGATGTGACTGCATTCCTTTGCCTGGAACGCAAGTGGAGATCGTATGGATTTGAAGCGGGGAGAGGAAAGAGGCCCCCCCGGCCTCAGGCCGGCTCGTAAATCGGAATGTCTTGCTGGATGCCCCGGGCCGCGAGAGTGGAGCGCACGATCCCTAGGCTGAAGGCGTCTATCGACGCGAGACGAAGCCTGGCAGCCAGATCAGGCCGTTCTTGGATGAAGCGCGCAAGCGTCTCGTCAATGAACGAGGGGCTCACGAACTCCACATCCTCAAACGAGACGACGAGCTCCGTTCCCGTCGGGGCACTTTCCGCCCATTTCAAGAGCACCGGGTAGAATGCTCGTCCGAGCGATCGAGTCTCAGCTAGGCAGTAGTGATCAGAGATGAATAGTTCGTACAATGCTTTCTCCTCCCTCCTGAGAACATTATACACACACCGACTGTCTGTCGCTCCAAGAGTCGTGCCAGTCTGCACGCCACCGGCCAACGCTCGAAAATCGGCCCCTCAGTTGGAGTAGTGGAGCGGCTCGAGCCGGGGCGGCGCGTACGCCGTCCGGTAACCGCTGAACGCCATGCTCAGGGCGTCGGCGGTGTCGGGGGAGCGGCCGAGCTGATCGCGCAGCGTGTCCTTGGGCGGAAGCGCGACCCGGCCGGCGGCATCCGGCGACCACGTGACCGCCAGCAATTCCGTCCACAAGTCCTCGTCCTGCGGGATGCCCACCAGCC
>JBOHRW010000227.1:0-32943 GCA_050732935.1 Gemmatimonadota bacterium | reverse complement strand
CCGGGCGAACCGGCCAGATCGCCGGTCTCTTCACCGCGCGGCCCCGCGACCTCGACCAGCACTCCGTGGGTGAACAGCGGATGGAAGAAGGCGATCTCCCGGCCCTCGGATCCCATCCGGGGAGCTTCTCCGACCGTCTCGACGCCGTGCTCGATCCCCGCCAGAATGGCTCCCCGCACGTCGGGGACGTCGAAGGAGACGTGATGGAGGCCCTCGCCGTGCTTGTCCAGGAACCGCCCGATCGGGGTGTCGGGTTCGAGGGGCTCGAGGAGCTCGATCTCCCCGCCGTCGAAGGGGATGAGCGCGATCTTCACGCCTTCGGAAGCGATCTCCTCGATATCCCGTACCTCGAGGCCGAGCACCTCTTCGTAGAAGACGCGGGCATCGTAGATCGATCGGACCGCGATGCCGACGTGGGCGAGCTGGACCTTCACGACCTGGACCGTCCTCCGGAGCCGGAATACGGAGCGCGCGAACCACGTACATCCAGTTGACATCGAGTTTTCGGAGCCGGTATTATAGCTTCTTCGCCAACCGTCCGTCGAGCACGACGGAAACGATTCCACGGAGATAGGATCATGTCATCCAATCATCGCACACAGGTCGTCACCGACGACAACTTCGATGCCGAGGTCAAGCGCTCGGACAGACTGACATTAGTGGATTTCTGGGCCGAGTGGTGCGGGCCCTGCAAGATGATCGCCCCCACCATCGACGAGCTGGCCGAGCAGTACGACGAAAGGCTCAAGGTCTGCAAGCTGGACGTCGATTCCAACCAGCGCACCGCCCAGGAGTACGCGGTGCGGTCCATCCCCAGCCTCCTGTTCTTCAAGGACGGGGAGGTGGTGGACACGGTCGTCGGCGCGGTCAGAAAGCAGCGACTCGAAGAGGTCATCGAGGCCCATATTTAGTGCGGTCGGGTTCCCCGTAGAGCATCCCATGCAAACGACCAGGGCTCGCCACCGATCTGTCGGCGGCGAGCCTTTTTCGATTCTTCGGTAGCCGTGCCGGACTGGCTGAAGAATGCCTTCGTCGGCCTCCTCGATCCCATCGTGGGGGGGCTCGTTCGCGCCGGCATGCACCCGAACGTCATCAGCACGGCCGGCTTCCTGATCACGCTGGGCGCGGCGGCGATCGTGTTCTCCCGTCATCTATTCATCGGCGTGGTCGTGTTCCTGATCGGCGGCATGATGGACATCCTGGACGGCAACGTCGCTCGTCGCTCGGGGCTGGCGTCCAAGTTCGGGTCGTTCTACGATTCCACGCTCGACCGAGTCTCCGAGATCGTCTTCTACTTCAGCCTGTATGCCTTCTTCCGCCCGCTGGATCGATTCTGGTGGGTGGGCTACGTCGTGATCACGGCCATGGTTGGATCGATGATGGTCTCGTACACGCGAGCGCGTGCGGAGGCGCTCGGGGTGGAGTGCGCGGTGGGCCTGATGCAGCGTCCCGAGCGAATCGTGGCCATCGGGCTGGGCGGATTGCTGACCCCGGTCGCCGCGATGATCGACCCGGCGTGGGAGTACTGGCCTCTGCTGATAGCCCTCGGCTTGATCGCCGTGCTGGCTAACTTCACCGCCCTCGAGAGAATCTATTCGGTCTACCGGGTCGCCCACGGCGTGCCGCTCGAAGCGGAGCCCCAGGTGGACGAGGAGAAAGGAATCCAGCCGTGAGCGAACAGACGGATCGAGGCCCGAAGCCCCTTCAACAGGTGAAACCGGCGCCCACGGAGATCGATCCGGCCGGGGGCAAGCTGGGCGTGCTGCTACCGGGGTTGGGGGCCGTGGCGACCACCTTCATCGCCGGCGTGGAGGCGGTGCGCCGGGGCAAGGGGAAGCCTTTCGGCTCCCTCACCCAGATGGGCACGATCCGTCTGGGGGGCCGGCCCGAGAAGCGCGTCCCCAGGATCGCGGAATTCGTGCCGCTGGCGGGGCTCGACCAGCTCGTGTTCGGAGGCTGGGACGTGTTCCCCGACACGGTCTACGAATCGGCGACCAAAGCGGGCGTGCTGGAGCGCTCCCAGGTAGAGGAGCTACGGGAGTTTCTGCATGCCATCGAGCCCATGCCGGGCGCCTTCGATCAGCGCTACGTCAAGAAGCTGGACGGCACCCACCTCATCGAGAGCCGAAAGAAGCGCGACTGGGCGAACCAGCTCATCGACGATATCCGACGCTTCGGCGACGAGCACGGGTGCGACCGCCTGGTCATGGTATGGTGCGGCTCGACCGAAGTGTTTCTGAAGCCCGGCCCGGTCCACGCCTCGCTGGAGGCCTTCGAAAAGGGCCTCGACCAGGACGACGACGCCATCCCGCCCTCCATGGTTTATGCTTACGCGGCCCTGAAATGCGGGATCCCGTACGCCAACGGGGCCCCCAACCTGTCGGTCGACGTCCCGGCGCTGCTGGAGCTGGCCGACCAGCAGGGAGTTCCCGTGGCCGGCAAGGACTTCAAGACCGGACAGACCCTCATGAAGACGATCCTGGCACCGGGGTTCAAGGCGCGCATGATCGGCATCCGCGGCTGGTACTCGACCAACATCCTGGGGAACAGGGACGGCGAGGTCCTGGACGATCCCGAATCGTTCAAGACCAAGGAGGAGTCGAAGCTGGGTGTGCTCGACTTCATCCTGCAGCCGGAGCTCTACCCGGATCTCTACGGCGACATCTCGCACGTCGTCAGGATCAACTACTACCCGCCGCGGGGCGACAACAAGGAGGGCTGGGACAACATCGACATCTTCGGATGGCTCGGCTATCCAATGCAGATCAAGATTGACTTCCTGTGCCGCGACTCGATCCTGGCCGCCCCGATCGTGCTCGACCTGGTGCTGTTCCTGGACCTGGCCCGGCGGGCCGGCATGACGGGCATCCAGGAGTGGCTCTCCTTCTACTGGAAGAGTCCGATGCACGGGCCCGGGCTGTACCCCGAGCACGACCTCTTCATCCAGCTCATGAAGCTCAAGAACACCCTGCGGCACCTGATGGGGGAGGAGCAGATCACGCATCTGGGACTCGAGTACTACTCGGGGTGATCGACCCATCTCGAGCGCCCTCCGACCCCGCTGCCTCCTTTGAGAATCCTCCGAACCGCCATCGAGCATCGCATGGCCGCAGCCCTTCTCGCCTCGGTGTTGGCGGCCTCCGTGGCGGAGGCGCAGGAGACGCTGGATGGGCCCGAATGGGGACTCCCGTCCGAGCCAGTGGACGGCTACGAGCGGCGGCGCGCGGTCGATATCCTCCACTACGAGATCGCGATCGACCTGCCGGACTCGGGCGGGTCGATCTCCGCACGGACCGAGATCCTCTACGAGGCGGCCGCCGCGCTCGACTCGCTGGCGCTCGATTTCGTTGGCCTTCGGGTCGACAGCGTCCACGTGGACGGGCGGGCGGCGCGCTTCCGCCACGAGGGCGAGCGGCTGGTGATCGACACGCCGCCGACCCGCGCCGGGGCTCGACGCGAGACCATCGTCTGGTATCGGGGCGAGCCGACCGACGGGCTGATCCTCGGTCCCAACCGGCACGGCGAGTTCGTGGTCTTCGCCGACAACTGGCCGGACCGCTCCCGCTACTGGTTCCCCGGCGTGGATCACCCGTCGGACAAGGCCACCGTCCTCTTCGACGTCACCGCACCGTCCAGGATGCGGGTCGTGGCCAACGGCTACCGGATCGAGCGCACGGAGCTCGGGGATGGTCGGGTCCGCACACGGTGGGCCGAGACGGCCGAGATCCCGACCTACTGCATGGTGATCGGCGCGGCTCGGTTCGCCGTCACCGAGGCCGGTGAGACGGCCGGCATCGAGGTCACCCACTGGACCTATCCGGCCGACTCGATCGCGGGCGAGGTGGCCTTCGCCCGCTCGGCCGAGATCGTGGCCTTCTACGACTCGCTGTTCGGGCCCTTCCCGTACGAGAAGCTGGCCCACGTGCAGTCGTCCACCCGCTACGGCGGGATGGAGAACGCCGGGGCCATCTTCTACGGCGAGGACGCGATCGGCGAGGCCAGCCTCGATCGAGATCTCGCCGGGCGGGCGGCGGGCGTACCCGGGGTGGACGAGCTGACCGGGCTGGTCGCCCACGAGACCGTCCACCAGTGGTTCGGCGACGCCGTGACCGAAGCCGACTGGCGGCACCTCTGGCTCTCGGAGGGCTTTGCCACCTACTTCGCGGCCGTCTTCTTCGAGCTCCATGGCGGAGACGCGGGCCGGGGTTCGGCCGAGCTGGCGCGCCGGATGCGCCGGATGGCGGACGAAGTCATCGCCTATCATCGCGAGAACCCCGAGCCCGTCTACGGCGAGGAGCCGCGCGAGTACGAGAGCCTCTTGACCACGAACAACTATCAGAAGGGCGCGTGGGTGCTCCACATGCTCCGCCGGCAGGTCGGCGACCCGGCGTTCTTCGCCGCGATCCGCGGCTACTACGCCGCTCTCCGCGACGGCAACGCGTGGACGGCGGATCTCGAGCGGATCGTGGAGGACGTCTCCGGGCAGGATCTGGGCTGGTTCTTCGCGCAGTGGCTCGGGCGGGCCGGGCACCCGGTCCTGGAGGCTGGCGCGACCCCGTCGGAGGACGGCTCGACTCGCGTCGTGGTGCGGCAGCTCCAGCCCGGCGATCCCTTCCGGCTGGACGTGGAGATCGAGCTGCGCTGGGCGGGGGGAAGCCGGCGCGAGCGCGTGAGTCTGATCGGACGCGAGGCGGCGCTCCTGGTCACCCTCCCGGCGCCGGTCGAGGAGGTCGTGATCGATCCCGAGGCATGGCTTCTGTTCGAGGCGGCCGGCTCCCACCGGGGCCCCGAAGCCAGGGTGCCGATCGAGTCTCTCGGCCCGAATCGTGCGTATATTCCAGAAGCGGTGGATGGGCCCGGGAACGCCGGCGTATGAGCCGGCGCGGATCCGGTGTCCTCGTCACGTTCGAGGGGGGCGAGGGGGGCGGAAAGTCGACCCAGGCCGAGCTCCTCGGAACCTGGCTCGACCAACAGGGCTATCAGGTGGTGGTCGCCCGCGAGCCGGGAACCACGCAGGTGGGCGAGATGGTCCGCCGAATCCTGCTCGAGGAGGCCCCGGACCATCTGGCTGCCGAAGCCGAGCTCGCGCTCTATGTCGCCGCCCGCGCCCAGCTGGTGGCCGAGGTCGTCCGCCCGGCGCTCGCGGCCGGCCGCGTGGTCCTGCTGGATCGGTTCGGCGACAGCTCGGTGGCCTACCAGGGCTACGGTCGGGAGCTGGGGCCGGATCGGGTGAGGGAGATGAACCGCTGGGCGACCGGCGGGATCGAGCCCGATCTGACGATCCTCGTGGATGTGGCGCCCGAGGTGGAGTCGGGTCGGTTCGCGGGACGGCCTCGTGACCGCCTGGAGCGGGCCGGACGCTCGTTCCACCATCGGGTGCGCGAGGGTTACCGCGAGCTGGCGGGGAAGGAACCCGACCGATTCTTCGTAGTAGACGCCGGGCGCCCGATTGACGAGATTCAGGGGGCGATCCGAGAGCGGGTGGAGAAGCTCCTCGCCCGATGACGCTGGCCAAGGAAGGAATCGTGATGATCAGAAAGCGTTTCGGCACCCTCTTCATCCTGCTGTTCTTCCTGGCCGTCCTGACCGGTGGCGTCATCTACGACGACCTGTCGGCCTCGAACGGGGACGACCCGTACCGGGCGATCAAGCTGCTCAACGAGGCTATCCACCAGGTCTCCGACAAGTACGTCGATCCCATCCCCTCGGACAGCCTCTACATGCGGGCGCTCGAGGGCATGCTGATGTCGCTCGACCCGTACTCGCAGCTCCTCAGTCCGACCGAGTACAACGACTTGCGGATTCACACCCAGGGGAACTACGAGGGACTTGGGATCCGGATTGACATCGTGGACAACATCCTCACCGTGATCTCCCCCATCGAGGGCACGCCGGCCTACCGGGCAGGCTTGCGAGCCGGCGACCGGATCGTGGGCGTGGACGGCGGGACGACCGAGGGATGGAGCGAGGAGAAGGCGGTCCTGGAGCTTCGCGGGCCCGAGGGTTCGACCGTCACGCTGACGATCAGTCGGGAAGGGCTGGACGAGCCGTTCGAGGCCCAGATCACCCGCCAGGCGATCAAGCTCTCGGCGGTCCCGTACGCCTTCATGCTGAACGACGGAATCGGCTACGTGCGGTTCACGCAGTTCTCCGAAAACGGCCGCGACGAGCTCAGGGAGGCGATCCGCGACCTCGAGCGCGAGGGCATGAGGGCCCTCGTCCTGGACGTCCGACAGAATCCGGGCGGACTCCTGGACCAGGCGATCGAGGTGTCCGATCTGTTCCTGCCGAAGGGTGTGGAGATCGTCGCCACGCAGGGAAGGGTGGCGGACAGCGACCGGACCTACTCGGCACGTGACAACGACGACTTTTCGGTCCACCCGATGGTCCTCCTCATCGACAATGGCTCCGCGTCGGCGAGCGAGATCCTGGCCGGGGCGCTGCAGGACCACGACCGGGCCCTGATCGTCGGCGAGACATCGTGGGGCAAGGGACTCGTCCAGAGCCTCTTCTCCCTCGATGACGGATACTTCCTCAAGCTGACCACGGCACGGTACTACACGCCCAGCGGCCGCAGCATCCAGCGCGAGAACGGGATCGACCTCGACCAGTTCGCTGGACTGGGCGAAGTGCAGGCGGCCCCCAGCGAGGCTGGCGTGCTGAACGGGGAGGCCCTGGAGACGATCCCCGACAGCCTCGTCTTCAACACCGACATGGGTCGTACCGTCTACGGTGGAGGCGGCGTCATGCCGGACGTGGTCGTGAAGGCCGAGAAGCTGAGCGAGCTGTCGACCCAACTGCTGGAGCAGGCCTTCCGCAAGAACGCGTTCTTCAGCTTCGCGGTCCACTACCACGGAACCCATCCGACGCTGGCGCGGACCTTCGCCCCCGATCAAGCCCTGCTGGAAGAGTTCCGCACCTATTTGAGTCGGGAGAAGGAGATCGACTTCTCGGACGAGGCGTTCGATGCCGAGGCCGAGTATATCCGCGATTTCCTGCGGTACACGCTGATCAGCCAGTACCACGGCGAGGGCGTGGCCCGGCAGGCGGTGATGGAGGCGGATCTGCCGCTGGCCAAGGCGGTCGATCTGCTGACCGAGGCGGACACGCTGGCCGATCTCTTCCGGATGGCCGAGCGGGAGCGGCACGCGGATGCGGGCCCCGAGACCGAGACGGCCGCCGCCGAGGACAGCGCCGGCGGGCCGGGTCCGATCCTCATCGACCAGTCGCTCCTCGACCAGCCGACGCCGCGCTAGTGCCCGAAGCCGTCCTCGTTGACGGCTACAACGTCCTGCATGCCATACCGCGCTTCGCCCCCCGCGGGGGAGACCTGGCGGAGGCGCGCGAAGGCTTCGAGCGCTGGCTCGCGCAGGCCGCCGCCCGGAAGCGCGTGGCCGAGAGCGTGATCGTATGGGACGGGCGTCGGGGCAGCCGTTCCGCGACCCGTCGGAGCCGCCGTCTCATCGTCCTCTACACCGATCCTTCCACGACCGCCGACGATCGGATCCTCGATCTCTGCCGGGGCCCCTACGCGAAGCGCGCGGATGTGACATGGGTCGTGTCCTCGGATCGTGACGTACAGGGTCCGGCGCGGCAGCTCGGCTTCACCGCGATCGGCGCGATGACTTTCTACCGGCGCTGGTCGTCGAGCGGTTCGGATCCAGGTCGGTCTCCCGAAACGACGCGACGCCGTCGTGGCAGCCGGTCGAGCGGCGCCGAGGCAAATCCGCGATCGAACCGGAGCGAGGTCGACGAGCTCCTGGGCGAGCTCCTGTCCCGCCGGGAGGACTTCGAAGGAGGGGAGAGCTGAGCCGTCCGGTCCCCGGTCCAGGTCCGGTCGCCGCCAGCCAGGGCCCGTCCCTCAAGCGGGCCGTCTCCCGCTGGGAGATCGTCGGGCTCGCCTTGAACGACGTCATCGGGAGCGGGGTCTACCTGCTCCCCGCGGCGGCGGCTCTGCTCCTGGGTCCGGCGAGCGTGTGGGCGGTCGTGCTGGCCGGTGCCGCGGTCGCGCTCCTCGTCCTCTGCTTCGCCGAGGCGGCCAGCCACTTCGACGAGCCGGGCAGCGGCTACATCTATACGCGCGAGGCGTTCGGCGAGTTCGTCGGGTTCGAGGTCGGGTGGATGACGTGGCTCGCGCGGATTGCGTCGATCGCCTCGCTCTCGAACGGCTTCGCCCAGGCGCTGTCGTTTCTCTGGCCGGCGGCCACGATCGGCTGGACGCGCGTCGCGGTGATCGCGCTTCCGCTCCTGTTCCTGACCTGGATCAACGTCGTCGGGGTCAAGTCGGGGGCCCGAACGGCGGTCGTCCTGACGATCGCCAAGGTCATCCCGCTCCTGGTCCTGGTCGCGGTCGGCCTGTTCGCGGTCCAGTGGGACCGGATCTTCCCCATCCCCGCGCCACCCACTGACCGCCTGGGCGAGGCGGCGCTCCTCCTCCTCTTCGCGTACGCGGGTTTCGAGAACACGGCCGCCGCGGCGGGCGAGTACGAGAACCCTCGGCGGGATGTCCCGTTCGCGCTGCTCACGATGATCGTGGTGGTGACCACGCTCTACACCGCCGTTCAGGTGGTGGCGCTGGGCGTGCTCCCCGACCTGGCGGAAAAGGTCGGGGGAGCGCCGCTCGCCGACGCCGCCGTGGTGGTGCTCGGCGTAGGGGGCGGGATCATGATGACGGTCGGGGCGGCGATCTCGATCGAGGGGAACGTGGGGAACACCATGCTGGCCGGGCCGCGCTACCTCTACGCCCTGGCCGTGGACGGCTACGGCCCGCGCGCGCTGGCCCGCGTTCATCCGCGCTACCGGACCCCGGCGGCGGCGATCGTGACCCAGGCCGCGGTGGCGCTGGCGCTCGCCCTCTCGGGCTCCTTTGTCCAGCTCGCCATGCTCTCGATCATCGCCCGGCTGGCGACCTACATGGGGACGGCCGCGGCGGTGCCGGTCCTGCGCCGCAAGCTCGGGGTGGCGGAGGGGGGGTTCCGCCTCCTCGGGGGGCCGGTGATCCCCATCCTGGCGCTCCTCCTCTGCTTCGCGTTTCTGGCCAGCGCCGAGGTCGCCAACCTGCTGGCCGGCCTGGTCGCCCTCGCGGTCGGGGTCGTGATCTACGCGTTCCGGCGGCGCCCCCGCGAGCCGGCGGTCATCGAGCCGAAATAAAAACCCCCGGCCCTCATCGAGGACCGGGGGTTCCAACTTCCTGCGCCAGTGGCGCGGCTCGCCTAGTGGTACGGCTGCAGCCGCCGCGCCCGCGACTGATGCCTCAGGCGCTCGATGGCGCGCTCCTTGATCTGCCGGATCCTCTCCCGGGAGAGATTGAAGATCGAGCCGATCTCGCGCAGCGTCAGGGGCTCGTTGCCGTCCAGCCCGTAGTAGAGCTTGACGATCTTGGCCTCGCGGGGCTGCAGCGTCTCGAGCGTCTCCCGGATCTCCTTGAGCCGCGCGCTCTCGAAAGTCTGCTCCTCCGGATCGAGCGTCTCGTCGTCCGAGAGGTAGCTGAAGAGCGTCTTCTCCTCGCCCTCGAACAGCGGCGCGTCCAGGGACAGCGAGCGGCGGGAAACGTTCATCAGCTTCCGCACCTCGTCGACGTCCATGTCCATCGCCGTTGCCACCTCTTCGGGCTTCGGCTCACGCCCGAGCTTCTGGGTGAGCTCGGCCTCCTTCTTGGAGATCTTGTTGAGCGTCGTCGCCCGATTGATCGGCAGCCGGAACGTCTTGGAGTTCTCCGCCAGCGCCTTCAGGATCGCCTGGCGGATCCACCACACCGCATAGGAGATGAACTTGACGCCCTTGGTCTCGTCGAACTTCTGCGCCGCGCGCACGAGCCCGACGTTGCCCTCGCAGATCAGGTCGGGCAGGCTCATACCGAGATTCTGGTACTTCTTGGCCACCGACACCACGAACCGGAGGTTCGAGCGGACCAGCTTCTCCAGGGCGAGCTGATCCCCGTCCCGGATCCGGCGGGCGAGCTCGGCCTCCTCGGCGCGCGTCAGGAGGGGATGGTTCTTGATGTCCTCCAGGTACAGCGCGAGGGCCCCCTCGTCCACCTTGTCGGTCCCGGTGCCCAGCGACATATTGGTCGTCTTCCTGCGCTTTGTCGTCATTTCGGTCCGCTTTCCCTTATTATTCGCTGAAGAGCACCTGACGTGAGCAAAGTACCGCCAAATTGGGGAACAAGAGATTATAGCGGCCAAACGGCCTTCCGTCAAGGGGTTCGGCCTTCCCCTTGACCTTACGAACAAGCCGTGCCACCATGGGTATCAGAGCCATCATGGCGGATACCCCGATCCCCCCTTGGAAGTTGCTCGCCGCGGCGATGCTGGTCCTCGCCCCTAGCGCCGGTCCGGCCCTGGCCCAGTCCGATGCCGCCCAACCGGAGGGTTTCCGCCGTCAGTATCTGGACGCGGATGCCTATCGAACCGGGGGCGCCACCCTGCGCGAATGGCCCTCCCTGGGCGCGCTTGTGCGCTGGTCGCGGGAGCTCGAGCGCGCCGTGGCCGAGGACGACGAGACCCTGTCCGGGGCGCTCCTGGCGGAGTTCCGGACGCGCGTCGACTCGTTCGCGACCGAGTCCCTGCCCGCCTTCATGGCCCCGAGCGCCGACAGCGTGGACGCCGCCATCGATTCCCTGGGAGCTCATCTCGATCGGGCCGAGGCTTGGCTCGAGGCGTTGCCTCCGGCGCCGACGCCGACCGGCGATGAGGCCGTCAACGAAGCGGCCCGCAAGCGTACGCTGGTGACCGGAAGGACCGCCGTCACCGTTCCAGCGGGGGTCAAGGTCGGAGCCGAGGACTCGCTTCCCACGGCGGCCCTCCCAGGGGAAGAGGAGAACTTCCTCGATCTGGTGAACCTCGCGCTGGCCGACCTGGACCGTCTGGTCCACCTGGTCCGCACGACCGGCCGTCCAGAGACCGAAGACGCTAGCGGATCCCCATCGACGCCAGAGCCCAAGCCGTCAGCAGATACAGAACGACCCCTCCGAGAACCGTGAAGGCCATGTGGTGACCCACCTCCTTGTTGGCCTCGGGAACCAGGTCGGTCGCCGCCACGTAGATCGTCACTCCGGTTGCCATCGCCAGCCCCGGTCCCGCGAGATCCTCGCGCCCGGCGAGCAGGATCGCGCCGAGCACGCAGGCTCCGCCCACGACGGCCGCCGTGCCGACCGCGCGACCGCGGGAGCCGCCGGCGGCCCTCACGATCGAGGCGATGGTGAAGCCTTCGGGCAGCTTGTGAAGGGCGATGGCGCCGAAAACCAGCCAGCCGAGGGCGGGCGAGACGTGATAGCCGGCGGCGATCGAGACACCGTCGAAGAAGGAATGCAGGCCGAGCCCGAGCGTGGCCGCCGCGCTGGAGGCACCCCGTACGACCTCGGTATGGACCTCCTCACCGAAGTGGAAGTGTCGCACCAGCGTGTGCTCGAAGAGGTGGGTCAGGAAGTAGCCGGTCACGGCGAGCGGGAGCGCCCGGCCCGGGGCGAGCTCCAGCGCCTCGGGGAGCATCCTGAGCAGCGCCACGCAGAGCAGGAACCCGGCGCCCGTGGCCACGAAGAGCCGCAGCATGACAGGGCTCCATTGGGCGCGGACACCGACGAGGAGTCCCCCGAGGACGTTTCCGAGGGCGGCGACGAAGGCGAGGGCGAGACTCATGTTTGCGGCGAGCGAACATAGCCGGCACCCTCCGCGGCGGAAAGCGCGACGGAGTCAGCGGCGATGAAGGCGCCCGTCTTTCCGCTGGGCAACGTGGTCTTCTTCCCGCACACGTTCCTGCCCCTCCACGTGTTCGAGTCCCGCTACCGGGCGATGGTCGTGGACGCACTGAGCGGCGAGCGCCTGATCGTGGTCGTCCTGGCGCGGGAGGAACGGCCGCCGGGCCGCCCGCCTCTCATCCATCCGATCGGGTCGGTCGGGCGGATCGAGGTGGCCCAGCGTCTCGAGGACGGCCGTTTCGACATCGTCCTGCACGGACTCTCGCGGGTGGCTCTGGGCGATCTCAGCGCGCAGCCCGCGGACTATTTCAACGTGGCCGTGCAGCCGCGGGGGGAGATGCTCCCCGATTTGCAGGACCCGCGCGTGGCGGACGCGAAGGCGTCCTTCCTGATGACGGCGCGGCAATACGAGGAGCAGGTCCTCGCGGGTGGAATGCCGGCCGATCTCCTGACCGAAGCCCTGCCCTATCCCGTGCTGGTGAACCGGGCGGCCTCGATCCTGAGGGTCGGGGTCGGATCCAAGCAGTCGCTCCTGGAGATCGACGATGTCGAGGCCCGGGCCGCCGAGGTCGAGCGCTGGATGAGCGAGCAGCTGGAGTCGTATTCGTCGATCGAGAGGTTCGGGAGGAGGCGCCCCGAGGACCCGCGGCTGAACTAGTGTCCGGACACTAGCGGGGGGTGGCGGCGGGCTCCGTGGCCGGCGCGTCCTCCGGCACGAACTCCCCCTCCGGCTCCTCGGCCGGCTCCGGGCCGGGCATGGTGAGCGGGACCGTCTCCCGCTCGTACGTCTTGCGCTCCCCTTCGGGGATCGTCATCTCGTACGAGTCGAAGACGTTCCCGTCGATGTCGACGGCCTCGATCTTCAAGTCGTAGTGATCCACGTCCACCCGGACGTATTGGTAGATCTGCTCGGAGTAGGCGGTGAACCAGTCGGCGCCGGTGCCGCGGAAGGTGCGCCGGCCGCCGCCCCCCCCGCTCACGATGTACACCGTTCCCTGGCCCTCTTCCGCCGGCTGGTTCGCGCGGATCGGTCGCGAGCGTTGGTAGTCGTGGTCGTGGCCGCTGAACACGAGCGGGACGCTGTATCCGTCCATGAGGGGGGAGAGAAAGCGGCGCAACGCCAGGTCCGAGCCGTGGCCGCCAAAGCCCGTCGAAGCGCTGTACGGGGTGTGGTGGAAGTAGACGATGGTCCAATCGATGTTCGGATCGGCGCTGGCCGCCGAGAGCTCGGTCAGAAACCACTGGTATTGCTCGCTGCTGGGATCCCCGACGAACCCGTGCCGGGCAGCGTGCTCTTCGGAGGGCTGTGAATCGAGCGCGATGAAGCGCACGTTGTCGAAGGTGAAAGCGTAATAGAATGGGGACCCGGAGGGACGTCCTTCGGGCGGCGTGAAGGCGTTGACATACGGCTCCCCGAAGTTGACCCGCGTGTCGTGATCGCCGGGGGAGGGGTAGAACGGGACCCGCTTCAGGATCGGGCCGTAGACGGCGAAGTGCTTGGCGGTGAGCTCCTGCTCGGTTCCGTCGGGGTAGGCGACGTCCCCCATGTGGATGATGAATGCGGCATCCTCCTGATTGACCTGGTCGGCCAGCGCGACCTGACCGGAGCTCAGCGTCCCGGTGTCCCCCATGGCCAGGAACGTGAAGGGACCCCGCGTTCCCGGCTCGGGGAAGGTGTGGATCTCGACCGCCTCGGTCCAGACTGTGTCCTGCACGCGCACCTGGTAGAAGTAGTCCGTATCGGGCAGGAGCTCGGTCATCTCGAAGGTGTGATCGACGCCGGTCTCGGGAAGGGTCGCGGTGAGCGTGTCCTCGTCGGCCCAGAACCGGAACCCCGGCTGCACCGGGCGCGAGCTGCGCCAGCGGACGACCACCGAGCTGTCGGTCACCGTCACGAGGTAGGGCGCGCGAATGAAGTCGCCGGGGCCGGCCAGCCTCTCGTCGAGCTCGGCGACCTCCGAATTCGAAGCACAGCCGGCCAGGAGAAGGGAAGCGAGGAAGAGGGAAAGTGGGATTCGACGCAACGGATGACCCTCACGGACGCGGACTGAATATCGCCATGGTGCCGGGGGAGGGAATCGAACCCACACGGCCTCGCGGCCACCGGATTTTGAGTCCGGCGCGTCTACCAGTTCCGCCACCCCGGCCGGACGCAAAAGTAGACGGGCTCGGACTCCCGCGCTAGGCGCGAACACCCGTCCCGCGTCAGCGCAGGAACCCTCGATACTCGAGAACGATCTCACCGGGGCCGGGGGGCTCGGGGCTCGGCTTCGCGATCAGGATCGCCCCCCATCCGGTGGCGAAGGCGGCATCTTCGAGCAGGGCGAACAGCCGTCCCTCGGGAGCCCGACCCAGATCCGCCACGTGGTGCGGTCCCGCGTCGTCCACGTGCCACAGCGTGTACCCCCCGGGCGGAAGTCCGGCGGCGGACAGGATGGCCCCTCCCGAGGAGGCGACCAGGCTTCCCCGCGCGTCCGTGGATCCGGCAAGCGGGAACGAGGCCACGTCGGGCGCGGCCAGGACCGCGAGCAGGTCCTCGACGGCGGGTCGACCGGCCAGCAGCGAGTTGTTGGCCGCCAGGGCGGTGGCCAGCGAGTCGCCGCGCACGGTGGCCGCGGTCCGCTCGTCCTCGAGATCCGCGCGTCGTCCGCGCTCGACCAGACCGTACGCGATTCCAACAACCGCCAGCACGGCGAGGCCCACCAGGAGGGCTGTCCGGCGTGTGTCGGCTGCCCCTTCCAGCGGCCGACCGGTGATGCCTCGGAGGGCATGACGCTCCGAGCCGGACGACCGGTCGTGCTCGATGCCGGAGCCGTGAGTCGAGGCTGTCACGCGAGGACGCGGGATGGGGGGCGGGAGCCGGCCGGGACGTTGCCGGAAAGAGAGATCAAGGAAGGAAGGACATCACGCGGGTTTGCTCCGCTCGCTTTCGAACCGTATCCCGATTTCGACCCCGAATTGGCGATCGAACTTGCGCGATTCCTCGTGCCGTCGCAAGGACCTTTCGCGGAAAGGCTTGCATCGGCCATGGCAGCGCCGCGGAAACTCATGTGCTTGGGCAAGGAGCTGGTTGATGCGCTTTGTGTAAGATGGCATCTTACATGTATGAAAACGACGGTCTCCTCCAAGGGTCAAATCGTGTTGCCTGCCGAGATGGGCGGAGCTTCTCGCAGCTCTTTGCGCGACCGGCCGCGCCATGCCGATCAAGGACAGCCTCATCGCCGCTACGGCCCTCGTCCATGGCCTGGTCGTCGCCACCCGCAACCGTGCCCACTTCGAAGAGGCGGGTGTCAAGGTCGTGGACCCATTCACCGGCGGATAAGCCAAACGTCTGTTCGCACAACAAGCGGATCCACCGATCGGTCGCGCCGGCACCCGTGGTGACTGTTTTTTCAGGTATCGTGTGAGGAGTGAAGGCATTTCCAGGTTCGTGAAGGTTCTTCACGAACGGAGACTCGGGTTCTCGGAAAGGCTTCGCACACCCGGCCAGGCGGCATGCCGCTTCAGTCGCCTATCTCTTTGAGGGAACGAAGAAGAGGTTGGTGGAGCTGATCGGGATCGAACCGACGACCTCCTGAATGCCATTCAGGCGCTCTCCCAGCTGAGCTACAGCCCCCACCGTTTGTCGTTCGACGGGGATGGAAGCTAGGCGGCTCGGCGCTGCGTCGTCAACCCGAAACCGGTAGCTTGCCGGTCGATCATGGCCGCCCCCCGACCGACCCGGACAAAGCTCATCTGCACGCTGGGACCCTCCAGCGAGAGCCCCGAGCGGATCGAGGCCCTGATCCGCGCGGGCATGGACTGCGCGCGCCTCAACTTCTCGCACGGCGACTACGATGAGTACACGCGGACGATCCAGCTCATCCGCGAGACATCCGACCGTCTGGACACGCCGGTCGCCATCCTCCAGGATCTCCAGGGCCCGAAGATCCGCATCGGGCCGATCGAGGGGCGGGCGGTCGAGCTGCGCTCCGGCGATCAAGTGCGACTCAGGACCGGCGATGGGGTGGGCACGCCGTCCCTCCTCACCACCACGTATCGCGAGCTGCCCCACGACGTCCAGCCCGACGACCGCATCCTGCTCGACGACGGCCGGCTCATCCTGGTCGTCGAGGAGGTCGAGGCGGAGGACATGGTGCGCACGCGGGTGATCGAAGGGGGGATTCTCCGCGAGAAGAAGGGGATCAACCTCCCGGGGGTCCACATCTCGACACCGGGGCTGACCAGGAAGGATCGGCTCGATCTCGCCTTCGGGGTCGAGCACGGGGTCGACTACGTCGCGCTGTCGTTCGTTAGGCGCGGACAGGACATCGTGGATCTGAAGCAGGAGATCCGTTCTCACGGCGGCGATATCCCGGTCATCGCCAAACTCGAGAAGCCGCAGGGGGTCGACAACCTGGACGAGATCCTCGCGGAGGCGGCCGGGGTCATGATCGCCCGCGGGGACCTCGGCGTGGAGCTCCCGCCCGAGCGCGTCCCGATCCTCCAGAAGGAGATCATTCGCCGCGCCAACGCGGCCAAGCGGCTGGTCATCGTCGCCACCCAGATGCTGGAGTCGATGACGACCAGCCTGCGCCCCACGCGAGCCGAGGCTTCGGACATCGCGAACGCGATCTTCGATGGGACCGATGCGGTCATGCTCTCCGCGGAGACGGCCACGGGGGAGCACCCGGTGGAGGCGGTCCAGATGATGGAGCGCATCATCGCGGCCGCCGAGGTGGAGCGCGAGCGCTCCCCCTGGCACCGCCGGCGGGGCACCGAGCTCACCGAGGACTTCGCCCAGGCGATCTGCGACGCTGCGACCCTCGTCGCCGCCGAGGTCGGCGCCAAGTTCATCGTGGCCTTCACGCAGTCGGGATCGACCGCAGGCCTGCTGGCCAAGTACCGGCCGCACGTGTCGCTGCTGGCCTTCACCCCGCATGCCAAGGTCCGCTCGCGGCTCGCGCTCCATTGGGGGGTGACCCCGCTGGTCATGGAGATCGCGCACTCGATCGACCGCCTGATCGCGAACCTCGAGCAGCGTCTGATGGAGGAGGGTCTGGCCCGCAAGGGCGAGATCATCGTGATCGTCTGCGGGGCGCCGCTGGACGTCGGGGGGAGGACCAACCTGATGAAGATCCACCGGCTGGGGGATGTCACCCGCCTCGACGAAGGCGCGCTCGGGAAGCAGGCCACCGGTTCCACCGGGCCTTGACACTGCATACAAAATATACGACCTTTGATGCATGAGAACGACGTTGAACCTGGACGAGGAACTCGTTGAAGAGGCGATGGCGGCGACGGGAGCGAGGACCAAGACCGCCGTGGTCCATCTGGGATTGAGGGAGCTGGTGGAAGCGGCCGCGCGTCATCGTCTGGCGACGCTCAAGGGAAAGATCCCGGAGGCCAGCGCACCCCGGAGGCGACGTCCCCGACCAAAGGATTGATCGAGATCGATGGATTCTGATTGACACCTCGGTGTGGGTCGATTTCTTTCGAGGCTCCCCCCGCGCCGCGCGGGTGGCGGACCTGCTCGAGGAAAATCGGATCCTCATGCACCCGTGGATCGTGGGTGAGCTCGCCTTGGGAGGTCTCGGCCGACGGCGCGCTCGGGTCCTGACCGACCTGCAGCGACTTCCGACCACCCTGGTCATCTCCGACACAGAGGTCCTGGACTTCATCGAGTCGCGTCGGCTGTACGGCCGCGGGGTCGGCTGGGTGGATGCTCAGCTCCTGGGCTGCGCCCTTCTGTCGGATGCGGGGTTCTGGACGTTCGACATGCCGGCCGCCCGGGCAGCCGACGCGCTTGGACTATCGCCCGGCGGATAAATGACCCGCCAGGTAGTGGGTTGGTTTACCGACCCACCGACCGCCGAATCGAATTGACGGCCTCCGGCGGCTCGTCTAGGTTCCCACTCATGTCCGATCCGACCACAACTTCCGCACCTCCTCCCCAGCCTCCGGCCGCGGGGCTGGAAGGCGTTGTCGTCGCCGAATCCGAGATCTCCTACGTCGACGGCCAGGCCGGAAAGCTCGTCTATCGCGGATATTCTATCGAGGGTCTGGCGGAGCACTCGACGTTCGAGGAGACGACCGCCCTTCTGCTCGACGGCGAGCTGCCGGGTCGCTCCCGGCTGGACGAGCTGGCCGCCCGGCTGGCCGCCGAGCGCGCGCTCGGAGACGGCGTGCTGGAGCTCCTGCGCGGGCTGCCAACGGACGCCGAGCCCATGGCTGTGCTCCGGACCGCCGTCTCGGCGATGGCCACGGTGGATCCCGACACGCTGGACGGCTCGCCCGAGGCCACACGCCGGAAGGTGATCCGCCTGATCGCCCGGTTCCCCCCGATCGTGGCCGCCTTCGACCGGCTGCGTCGCGGTGAGGACCCCGTCGATCCTCGCGAGGATCTGGGACACGCCGCGAACTTCCTCT
Source organism: Gemmatimonadota bacterium (assembly GCA_050732935.1). Taxonomy (GTDB): domain Bacteria; phylum Gemmatimonadota; class Gemmatimonadetes; order JACCXV01; family JAHWKZ01; genus DASRVA01. The sequence continues at coordinate 14,840 of JBOHRW010000227.1, read as the reverse complement.
ACATGCTGTCGGGAAAGGACCCCGACCCGGACGACGCGCACGTCATGGACGTCTGCCTGATCCTCCACGCCGAGCACGGAATGAACGCGTCCACGTTCTCGGCGCGGGTCACGGCCGCGACGCTCTCGGACATCCACTCCGCCATCACGAGCGCGGTGGGCACGCTCAAGGGCCCGCTGCACGGCGGCGCCAACCAGGAGGTCATGAAGATGCTCCTCGAGATCGAGGAGCGCGGGATCGAGCCCGCCGCCTGGGTGCGGGAGAAGCTCGACCGCAAGGAGAAGGTGATGGGCTTCGGTCATCGCGTATACAAGACGATGGACCCGCGGGCCCCGATCCTGCGCCGCTTCTCGCGCGACCTCTCCCAGCGGGCCGGACAGCCCCAATGGTTCGAGATGAGCGAGCAGATCCTCGCGGCCATGGACTCGGAGAAGGGGATCGATCCCAACGTCGATTTCTTCTCGGCCTCCACCTACCACGCGCTCGGCATCCCCACCGATCTCTTCACACCGATCTTCGCGATCTCGCGGATCAGCGGCTGGTGTACCCATGTCGAGGCCCAGTACGCGCACAACCGGCTGATCCGGCCGCGCGCGAAGTACGTGGGGAAGAAGGACCTCGACTACACCCCGATCGAGGATCGCTGAGGGCTGCCCGGCCGCGATAGCGCTCCGCCCTTCCTGCCCCGAAACTTGCTGATCGAGAGGAGTGATCGATGGGATACGAGCGTCTGACCTCGCCGACCGAAGGGGAGGTGATCGAGTACTCGCGGGCGTTCGAGGTGAGCTGTCCCGACCGGCCGGTGATCCCGTTCATCGAGGGCGACGGGATCGGACCGGACATCTGGGCGGCCTCGCGTCGAGTATTCGACGCTGCCGTGGAGAAGGCCTACGGGGCCCAGCGCCGGATCGAGTGGTTCGAAATCTACGCCGGCGAGAAAGCGGTTTCCGCCTACGGCGAGGGGAAATGGCTCCCGGCCGACACGCTCCAGGCGATCCGGGACTACCGGGTGGCGATCAAGGGTCCGCTCACGACCCCCGTCGGCGGCGGCATCCGGTCGTTGAACGTGACTCTGCGCCAGGAGCTGGACCTCTACTGCTGCGTGCGGCCGTGCCGCTACTACGCCGGCACGCCGTCTCCGATGAAGCGGCCGGAGATGCTGGACGTGGTGATCTTCCGCGAGAACACCGAGGACGTGTACGCGGGGATCGAGTGGAAGGCCGGGACGCCCGAGGTCGAACGCGTGATCGGGTTCCTGAACGGCGAGATGGGGACGAAGATCCCCGGCGACTCCGGGATCGGCGTCAAGCCGATCAGCGCCAGGAACACGAAGCGCCTCGTGGCCGCCGCGATCCGCTACGCGCTCGACAAGGGCCTTGGCTCGGTGACGCTGGTCCACAAGGGGAACATCATGAAGTTCACGGAGGGGGCATTCCGCGAGTGGGGATACGAAGAGGCGGCCGAGAACTTCGGGGACCGTACCGTGCCCGAGTCCGAGCTGTGGAAGGACGGCGCCGCCGATCCCGGCGACCGTGTGGTGATCAAGGACCGGATCGCGGACGCCATGTTCCAGCAGCTCCTTCTGCGGCCGGACGAGTACGAGGTGCTCGCCCTCCCGAACCTGAACGGCGACTATCTGTCGGACGCGGCCGCCGCTCAGGTGGGCGGGCTCGGGATGGCGCCGGGCGCCAACATCGGGGATCACGAGGCCGTCTTCGAGGCCACCCATGGCACCGCGCCCAAGTACGCCGGCCAGGACAAGGTCAACCCCGGGAGCCTGATCCTGTCGGGAGCCTTCATGTTCGACTTCCTGGGATGGACCGAGGTCCGCGAGCGGATCGAGACCGGGATCGAGACCGCGATCCGCGACAAGGTCGTGACGTACGATCTGGCGCGGCAGATGGAGGGGGCGACCGAGGTGAGGTGCTCGGAGTTCGCGGAGGCGGTCATCGAGCGAATGTGAGGGCCCGGATCCGTCGACATCCGACTGTTCAACGCGCCGATGGAATTGTTGGTGTCCCGGCCAATCCTTCAAAATCCCCCCACAATCTTCCTGAGCTGATGGCCGAGCAAGCTTCGAGCGTTCTTGGCATACCGTTGGAGAGAGGTCTGGTGGAAAAGCTGAAACCTACCGAAATAAAGAACCTCCCATACGAGGAGAAGTTGGCCGCTTTGAAGGGTGCGTACAAAATCGCCGAAACGTTATCAGAAAGAACGATCGTGATTGTGGACGACTTGATAAGATCAGGATCGACACTGGGTTTCATCTCGGATTTGCTCCGCGAGAAAGGTGCGAAACGAGTCATAGGTCTGGCAGCGACGAAGACACTCAGGGACTGATGGTCAGAGTAGCGGACAGAAATGCACTGGCATGGAGCGCGCTCAAATCGACCCCCGGGTTGGGGCCAAAGCGACTGACGGAGCTTGCGATGGTCTTGGCCAAGCATCATCGGGAAGGCGGAGAGTTGCTGGACGCGGGCGTCGAAGAACTCGTATCCCTTGGATTAAGCAGAGCCCTGGCAGATAAAGCAGCACTTATGCTCTCGGATCCTCAAGAAGCCTGTCCAGCGCCACCCGGTTCAGTCCTGCTGATACCGGATGATTCCGCCTATCCAGCCGAACATCTCGACCCGAGACTACCATTACCTGTCTTGCTGTATGCATCAGGCAACCTTCGGCTCTTTCGACGTCCTGGCATCGCGATCTCCGGCTCTCGCTCGGCAGCTGAACCGGCGATCGAGCTTGCGGCGCGGATTGCCCAGTTGTTGGCAGATCTGGGTTTCAACGTCGTCTCCGGTCACGCAGCAGGGATCGATGAAATGGCCCATGAGGCCGCCTTGAGATCGGGAGGAACAACAACGATCGTTCCGGCGGAGGGGCTGCTGAGATTCTCGCTTCGCCGTGGACTACGAGACGCCGATGAGAAGTCGCTTCTCCTGGTCAGCGGGTTCAATCCCGCCTCGAAGTGGACGGTCTACCAGGCGATCGAACGTAACAAATGGATCGCCGCCCTTTCTCGCGCCGTTGTGGTTGTCGCATCGGACGTTCGGGGGGGTTCCTGGGCTCAGGGAATGTTGTGTCTCGAGGCTGACAAGACACTGATGGTCCCGGATTTCGAGGAAGAGATCGCTCATGGAAACCGAAGGCTCATAGATCACGGTGCGATTCCGCTCGATCCACGGAAGCCCGAATTTGTGCTGGAAGAGCTGGTTAAGCGGTCGAAGGCTGGCTCATCAGACGATCAGACAACGTTGTTTGGCTGATCCCGGTCCATATGCAGTTCGTCGACGAAGCTCGAATATCCGTGAAGGCGGGCGCCGGTGGGAGCGGCTGCGTGTCGTTCCGGCGCGAGAAGTACGTCCCGCGGGGCGGCCCGGACGGGGGAAAGGGCGGCCAGGGCGGTGACGTCGTGATCGAGGTCGACACGAACCTGACGACTCTCTACGACTACCGGTACCGCACCCGCTACCAGGCCCGGGGTGGCGAGCACGGCTCGGGGAACAACCGAACCGGGGCCGACGGCGAGGACGTCCGGCTGCGTGTTCCCGAGGGGACGATCGTGCGCGACGCGGAGACGGGCGAGCTTCTCGGAGATCTCACCGGGGCGGGCCAGTCGGTGGTGGTGGCGCGCGGCGGTCGGGGCGGCCGGGGGAACGCCGCCTTCGCGGGGCCCACCCGGCAGACGCCGCGGCGGGCCGACACCGGCGAGCCCGGCGAGGAGCGTGAGATCGTGCTCGAGCTCAAGCTGATCGCCGACGTCGGGCTTGTCGGCAGCCCGAACGCCGGGAAGTCGACGCTCCTCTCGAGGATCAGCGCGGCGCGGCCCAAGATCGCGGATTACCCGTTCACGACGCTGACCCCCAACCTCGGGGTGGTCGCGCCTGGCGAGGGCCGCTCCTTCGTCGTGGCCGACATCCCGGGGTTGATCGAGGGCGCCGCGGAGGGCAAGGGGCTCGGCCACAGGTTCCTGCGCCACCTCGAGCGGACCCGGGTGCTGTGCTTTCTGATCGACGTCACGACGCCCGATCCGCAGGCCGAGTACGAGACGCTCAAGCGCGAGCTGTCCGAGTGGTCGCCCGCGCTGCTGGAGCGGCCGCGGATCGTCGTCTGGTCGAAGCGCGACCTTGGCGAGCCTCCGGCGGACGTCGCCTTCGACGACGCCGAGACGACCCTGGCGATCTCGGCGGTATCGGGCCGCGGGCTCGACGAGCTGGTCGGCGAGCTGGAGCGACTCGCGCGGAGACACCCGGGGGACCAGACCGCGCCGGCCAAATCCGAGCCGGTCGAGGAGGGAGGTGGATCGGACGACGACTGGGTTCCGTGATCGAAGCTCCGCACCCCCGGCGCGGATCGTCCGGAGGGGATCGCCGGCGTACCCGCCGCTTCTCCTCGCCATCCCCGATCCGCCCGAGCAGCTCCACTGCTCCGGCGACATCGGGCTTCTCTGCCGGACCGCGGTGGCCGTCGTGGGCTCGCGCAAGGCGAGTCCGATGGGGCGCGCCATGGCCGAGCGTCTCGGGGCCGCGCTCGCGGGGCGGGGAATCGTCGTCGTGAGTGGATGCGCCGTGGGGATCGACGCCGGCGCCCATGCGGGCGCGCTTTCCGCGGGCGGGCCGACCGTCGCCGTCCTGGGCGGCGGGCTCGACGTGGCGGCGCCACCTTCCAACCGCAAGCTGGCCGCGCGGATCGCTCGCGATGGGTGCCTGGTGACCGAGTTCCCGCCGGGGACACCGCCGCTGCCGTATCATTTCCCGCGCCGCAACCGCATCATCGCCGGCCTGGCGCGGATCGTGGTCGTGGTCGAGGCGGCGGCGAGATCGGGAGCGCTGACGACGGTCCGTCATGCGCTCGCGGCGGGGCGCGAGGTCATGGCCGTACCGGGCCATCCCTTCCTGCCCAACGCGGCCGGCGTCAACGGCCTCCTGGTTGACGGAGCCCGCCTCGTGCTCTCCCCCGATCACGTGCTCGAGGAGCTGGGAGGGCTGCCTGGCCTGGAGGGGCTGGCCGGCCTGGAGGCGCGCCCTGCTCGGCCCGCGTCCGATCCGGAGGGGCCGCCCCGCGATCGCCTCCTGGCCGCCCTGGGCGAAGCCCCCACGACCGCGGAGCGGCTGGCCGAAGCGGCGCGGGTACCGCTGGCCGAGACGCTCGCCACCCTGACCGCGCTCGAGCTGCTCGGGCTGGTTAGATCCCATGTCGGGAACCGCTACAGCGAGCCGGTGCCGGCGCCCAGGCGCGAGAGACTGGAACGCGCCGAGCGCGGCGGGGAGAAGCAGTGACGCCGGGGCTCCACGTGTACGTCCACGTTCCCTTCTGCACGTACCGGTGCCCGTACTGCGCCTTCTACAACGTGCGCCCCGATGCCGCGCGCGAGACCGTGTTCCTGGACGGAGTGGAGCGCGAGGTGGAGGTCTGGGGCTCGCGGGGGGCGTTCGACGGGCCGCTCGTCACGCTGTACTGGGGGGGCGGCACACCGTCCCGGTTGAGCGAAGGGGGTTTTCGCCGGCTGGCCGACCTGTGCCTGGGGATCGCCGAGAGGGACCCGGACTTGGAGTGGACGGTGGAGGTCAATCCCTCCGACGTCGGCGCCGGGCTCTACGCCGGCTACCGCGAGCGCGGGGTGACCCGGATCTCGGTGGGGGCGCAGTCGTTCGATCCCGATCGGCTCCGCTTCCTGGGCCGCGACCACGGAGGGGCCCGCGCGCGGGACGCAGTGATCGCCGCTGCGGAAGCCAGCTTCGCCGACGTCTCCCTGGATCTCGTATTCAACCTGGCCGTGGAGGATCGACGCAAGGCGTGGCCTGCCGATCTCGAGGCGGCGCTCGAGCTGCCGCTCACGCATCTCTCGCTCTACGGGTTGACCCTCGAGCCCGGGACGGCGTTCCACCGACGGGATGCCCGTGGGGAGCGCCTCACCCTCGACGACGCGGCCTACGGCGCCGAGTACCTGCGCGCCTGCCGGGCGGCGCGGCGGCGGGGATTCGAGCATTACGAGGTGTCGAGCTTCGCCCGGCCGGGGCACCGCTCGCGTCACAACCAGTCGTACTGGAGCGGAGCCTCGTACCTCGGGCTGGGCCCTGCCGCCCACTCCTTCGATGGCGAACGGCGCTGGGCGAACGTCGCTTCGCTCGAGGGTTGGGGACGGGCGCTGGAAACCGGCGCCGACCCGCGCGAGTTCGTGGAGGTGCTGGGTCCGGCGGAGCGTGACCTGGAGTCGCTCTATCTGGGACTGCGGACGACGCGCGGTTTGCCAGCCGATCACCCGCGGTTCGCGACCCCGGACGCCCGCCCGATTGTCGAGCGACTCGTCGCGAGGGGCATGCTCCGGCGTCGGAAAGGTCGATTGGGCTGTACGGAGCGGGGCTTCCTGGTGCTGGACGCGATCCTGGACTCCCTGTCCGGGCGCTGAAGACGGGCACCGGGTTTGCATGGTTGGCGGTCGTGGACCCGGCCCGCCGTTTGATGGGGTCGGTAGGGAGAAATAGCTTCCGACGGTGGCGAGGATGGACGAATACGAGCTGAGCCCGCGCGAGGAGCGCATCCTGGCGGCGGTCATCCGCAACTTCGTGGAGACCGCCGAGCCGACGGCGTCCCGGACGGTGGCACGGAAGAACGACATGGGCCTGAGCCCGGCCACCATCCGGAACACCATGAGCGACCTGACCCAGCGCGGCTACCTGACCCAGCCTCATCCGAGCGCCGGACGCGTTCCGACCGACAAGGCCTATCGGTATTACGTGCGGAGCCTGATGCAGATCAAGAGCGTCTCGCCCGAGGAGGTCCGGCGGCTCGAGGAGAGCGTCGGCGGAACGGGCCCCGGAGACGAGATCCTGCGTCGCGCCATCCAGGCGTTGTCGGTGGTGACCAGCGAGCTCGGGATCGGTCTCGGCCCGAGCACGGCCACGGGAGTCCTCGAGCGGATCGAGCTCGTCGCGCTCTCCAGCGAGCGGATCCTCATCGTCATCGCGATCGCCTCGGGGCCGGTGAGGACGATCTTCGTGGAGACGCCGGTCGAGATCGCCGAGTCGGAGCTCGGCGCGGTGGCCTCGCTCCTCAACGAGCGGCTGGCCGGTCTCTCCCTCCGAGAGGTGCGTGAGACGTACCGCGTCCGGCTGGGCGATCCCCCTGCCGAGCACGCCGAGCTGCTCAACATCTTCCTCGAGCAGGCCGACACCGCCTTCGCACCCCCGCCGGCGGGGGAGGACGTCATCCTGGGGCCGGCCTCGAGCCTGGCCACCCAACCCGAGTTTTCCAACCGGGAGAACCTGCGGAACCTCCTCGAGCTCACCGAGCGTCGGGACCTGCTCGCCGAAGCCCTCCACCTGCGTCGTGCCCGGGGGATGGTGATCTCGATCGGGGACGAGCACAGCCAGCCCCCACTGCTGGATTTCAGCCTGGTGACGACGCACTACGAGGTCGGTGCCGTGCGCGGGACGATCGGCGTGATCGGCCCGACGCGCATGCCCTACGAGCGGGTGGTGGCGCTGGTCCAGTACACCGCACGGCTCTTGTCCACGGTCTCGCGACCCGCTTCGTGATCCGGCGGTATCCATGACGAAACGCGACTACTACGAGGTGCTGGGGGTCGGCCGCGGCGCCGACGCCGACGAGATCAAGCGCGCCTACCGTGGACTCGCCATGCGTGACCACCCGGATCGCAACCCCGATGATCCCGAGGCGGGGGAGCGCTTCAAGGAGGCCAGCGAGGCGTACGCCGTGCTGCGTGATCCGGGCAGCCGCGCACGCTATGACCGGTTCGGTCACGCCGGCGTGCGGTCGGGACCGGGGGCGGGGCCGTTCGACTTCGATCTGGCCGACGCCCTGCGAGCCTTCATGCGGGACTTCGGCGGGTTCGACGATCTCTTCGGTCGCGGACGAGGCCCGCGCAGCCGGGGCCCCTTGCGGGGCAGCGACGCTCAGATGCGGATGCGCGTCACGCTCGAGGAGGTCGCCACCGGAGTCGAGAAGACGATCCGCGCTCACCTGCTCCAGGCCTGCGAACGATGCGGGGGAAGCGGCAGCGTGGGCGGTACTCCGGTCCCGTGCCGCGAATGCGGCGGGCGGGGCGAGGTCAAGCGTACGCAGCGCTCGATCTTCGGTCAGTTCGTGAGCATCCAGCCCTGTCCGGCCTGCCACGGCGAGGGTACGGTCATCTCCGACCCATGCCCCGAGTGCGGGGGCGAGGGACGGCGGCGCCGTGACCGGCGCATCAAGGTGCGCATACCGGCCGGAGTCGAGACCGGCAACTACCTGACACTGCGCGGCGAGGGGAACGCGGGCCCCCGCGGCGGCCCGGCGGGGGATCTGCTGGTCGTCCTCGAGGTGAAGCCTCACGAGCGGTTCGAGCGTCAGGGCGACGAGATCGTGCTCGACATGTCGATCTCCTTTCCGCAGGCGGCCCTCGGAGCCGAGGTGGAGGTGCCCACGCTGCACGGCGCGGCGATGCTGGAGATCCCGCCCGGAACGCAGACGGGGAGCGTGCTGGCGCTACAGGGCATGGGGCTGCCGAGGCTGGAGTCGGAAGGCCGCGGCGACCAGCTCGTCCGGGTGAAGGTGTGGGTCCCGAAGCGACTCACCGTGGACGAGCGCGCGCGGATCGAGGAGCTCCAGGAGTCCGAGAACCTGGCTCCGCCCGGGGAGGAAGGCGGCTTCTGGCGCAAGGTGAAGGAAGCGTTCACGACGTGAGGCTCGCCCGCCGGTGAAATCCTTCGCCGGCCCCCCGCTCTGCCTCGATCCCGGGGCGATGGCGGCCGTCGACCGCGCGGCCACCGTGGCCGGGCTCCCGGGCGCCGCGCTCATGGAGAGCGCGGGGCGCGAGACGGCCCGCGAGATCCGCCGCCGCTGGCCCCGACCCGGCCGCGCCGGGATCCTCGTGGGGGGCGGGAACAACGGCGGCGACGGGCTCGTCGTGGCGCGTTATCTCGTCGAAGCCGGCTGGGCGGTGGAGCTTCGCCTGTTCCTCGATCCCGATCGGCTCTCCGGTGATGCCGCTCTCCAGTGGACGCTGATCGAGCCGATGGGCCTCCCACGGCGGATGATCCGCGAGGCGGGGGACCCGCTCGATCCCACCGACGCCACCGTTCTGGTCGACGCCCTCCTCGGCACAGGTTTGAAGGGCGACGTCCGCGAGCCCATGCGCTCGGCGATCCTAGCCGTTCAGGCGGGAAGCGTTCCGGTCGTGGCGGTGGACACGCCCTCGGGGCTGGACGGTGCCACCGGGCAAGTCCGAGGGGTCGCCTGCCGGGCGACCGTGACCGTCACCTACGGATTTCCCAAGCCCGGGCTCCTGCTGGCGGACGGTCCCGCCCACGTGGGCCGGCTGGTGGCCGTTCCGCTGGGCTACCCCCCGGCGGCCCTCGAGGCGGCCGGGCCGACGCCGCTGTGCTGGACCACGCTCGAGTCGGCGCGCCGGGCGCTCCCGCCACGCCGGCACGATGATCACAAGGGGGACGCCGGCCGCCTGCTGGTCGTGGCCGGCTCGGAGCGCTTCCGGGGGGCGGTCGTGCTCACCGCGGCGGCCGCCCTGCGGTCGGGTGCCGGGCTGTGCGTCGTGGCGACCCCGGCCCCGGTGTCCGAGTTCCTGCTGGCGCAGGTGCCCGAGGCGATCGTGGTCGCCCTGCCGGTGACGAAGGCGGGCGCGCTCGCCACGCGGTCGGTCGACCTGGTTGCACGCGCGGTCGAAGACGCGGACGCGGTGGCGGTGGGACCGGGTCTGACCACCGGGCGCCACGTCCGCGAGCTCGTCGAAGCCGCGCTCGCCGCCCCCCTGCCGGTGGTCGTGGACGCCGACGGGCTGAACGTGCTCGCCAGGGACCCCCGTCCGGTCCGGCGCGATCCCGCCACCATCCTCACGCCCCATCCCGGCGAGCTCGGCCGATGGTTTGGCCGCGACGCCTTCGAGGTGGATGCCGGCCGGGTGGACGCCGCCCGTTACGCCGCCCGCCAGCACGCTTGCCGGGTCATCCTGAAGGGGTCGCCGACGGTGATCGCCGGTCCCGACGGGGAGGCCTGCCTCAACCTGACCGGGAACCCCGGTCTCGCCACCGGCGGCAGCGGCGACGTCCTGACGGGGGTCCTGGGAAGCCTGCTCGCTCAGGGCGCCCCGGCCGCGCTGGCCGACCGGGCGGCTCCGCTCCTGCACGGCCTGGCCGCCGACTGGGCGGCCCTCGACCTGGGCGAGCGCGGCCTCGTGCCGAGCGATCTGCTGCGCTACGTCCCGCTCGCGATCCGCGAGGTGTCGGCCGGTCGCGGCGCCGGCCTGCTCGATCGCCTCGACCACCGCTACGCCGAGCTGCTGACGGCCACCGGAGAGCGAGCGTGAGGAGGACGATGCGCCGGCTTACCGCCCTGGCCGCCCTGGTGGCGGCCGGCGTGGCCGGCTGCACCCAGGGGTCAGGGCGAACCGGGGACGCGGGGGGCCTCGGAAGCGAGCCCCGCTCCGAGCGGAGCGTCGCCCGGTTCGAGCCCGACGACTGGATAACCTTCGGCGACTTCCGCTACGTGGCCACGGTGGCGGCCAGCCAGACGACGGCCTATTTCGGGTCCACGGCCGGCGTCGAGCGCCTCGACACCCTGCGCGACCGCTGGCTGTCGCCGGTCACCGCCGCGGACGGTCTGCCCGACGACCGGGTGACCGCCCTGGCCGTCGATCCGGTTGGCGAGGACCTCTGGATCGGCACCCGTCGGGGTCTGGCGCACCTGGCTTTCGACGGGACGGTCGAGCGAGCGTGGGGACCGCCTCCGTCCGCGGTCCTCGAGCTGGCGATCGATCCACGCGACGGATCCGTTTACGCGTTCGTGGCCGGAGGCTGGTGGCGCGGGCGCGGGGGCTCGCCGGTGTTCGAGCGGTCGGACCCGCCGCCCTCGGGGGCGTCGGGCGCCGTCGACGCCCGGGACCTCGACCCGACCTCGGTGCCCTGGATGGATCCCCTTTACGTGAGGAGCCCGGCGCATCCTTCGGAGGTGTTCCGGCTGACGCGGGTCGTGCGCGACCTGCGTGGCGACTTCTACGTGGGAACGTGGGGAGACAACGGGCGGCGTTGGGGCCGCGCGCGCGCCGACTGGGAGGCCCTCTACTTCGGTCTCGCCGGAGCTTCGGGTGGACCCCTCGCCCGTACCTCGGACGGCACGTGGTTCGCCGCGGGTCCGGGTCCCGCACGGGGCGACGGGACCGCTCCGGCGGCGATGGCGATGGCCGACTCGACCGGGCACTGGTCGTACGTCTTGCCGGGCATTACGCCGGGCCTGCCGACGGCGGTCGCGCATTGCCTGCTCGCGGTGGGCGACACCCTGTACATGGGCTCGGACCACGGGCTCACGCAACGCGTGGGGGACACCTGGACGACCTGGGGCTGGAGCGCCGAGCCTTCGCTCGGCGCGGTGACGGGCCTGGCGATCGATCGCGACCGGCTCTGGGTCGGCACCACCTCGGGGCTGGTGGCTTTCGACCCGGCCACCGGGCGGGGCGAGGTCGTCCATCTCCGGGGCCGGGCGGTGACCGCGCTCCACGCCATGCGGGACACCGTGTTCGTGGGGACCGAGGCGGGGTTGTGGAAGGGGGTGCGCCGAGCGGGAGCGACACCGGCTGACTCGTTCGGGCGGCTCCCCTCGCTGAGCGGCGACGTGCGTGCCCTCGCCCGTCTGGGAGATCTCCTGGCGGTGGGCACGGGGACCGGACTCGAGATCTGGCCACTCGGCGGAGGGGAGCCACAGCGGATCCTCGCCGGCGGACGGCTGACCGAGCCCCCGCTCAGCCTCGCCGCCGACGGCGAGCAGCTCTGGATCGGCACGCGGACGGGGCTTCTCCGCTATCGGCCGGTGTCCGGTGAGTGGGAGCGGTACGGCCCCGAGGACGGGCTGGCGGAAGGCCCGGTCCTGCACCTCCTCGCCGAACCGGGCGCGATCTGGGCCTCGACGCCGACGGGCGTCACGCGCTTCGGCTGGCGGGACGCCGGCCGATGACCGACGATCCGGCTTCGCGAGCCGGTGAGTTCGAGCGCATCGCGCGCCTCGTCGAGGCCCTGGGCGGAGCGGAGGGCGTCTCCGGGTCGGCGATCGGAGACGACGCGGCGGTTGTCCCCGGGACCGACGGCCGCTGGGTTTGGACCGTCGACGCTCACGTCGAGGGCGTGCACTTCCTCTTCGACTGGCTCGACCCCGAGGAGGTCGGACATCGCGCCCTGGCGGCGGCGGCGAGCGACCTGGCCGCGATGGCGGCCGATCCGGTCGGGGCGCTGGTGAGCGCGGTGGTGACCGGGGAGGGGGCCGAGCGTCTGGAGAGGGTCTACGCCGGGATGGGGACGCTGGCCGAGCGTATCGGGTGTCCCGTCCTCGGCGGCGATCTAGCTCGCTCGGAAGGGCCGCTCCATCTCGTGACGACCGCCCTCGGGCGCTGCGCGTCGGGACCTCCGATCCGGCGCTCGGGGGCCCGACCAGGGGACCTGGTCTGGCTGACCGGCGAGCTGGGCGGGCCGGCCGGGGCGCTGGCCTGGCTGTCACGCGAGACCGAACCGCTGGCAGGAGACGACCCCGCGCGTCGCCGTCTCGCGCGTCCCGTTCCGCGGGTGGCGGAGGCGAGCTGGCTCCGGAGCCGTGCACCCATCTCGGCGGCCATCGATCTGTCGGACGGGCTCTCCGGTGATGCGGCGCACGTCGCCGGCAGAAGCGGCGTCTGCCTGCGACTCGAGCCGGCGGCGATCCCGATCCACGCCGGAGCGCGAAGGATCGCGGAGGCGCTAGGGGAAGACCCCATGGCGTGGGCGCTCCACGGTGGCGAGGAGTTCGAGCTCCTCGTGTGCGCGGCTCCCGGCGCGCTGGAGCCCGTCGCCGGGCCCTTCGCGGAGCAATTCGGTCTCCCGCTCACCCGGATCGGCGAGGTCGTCGAGGGCGAGGGGGTGAGGGTCGTGGACGGGAAGGGGGAGCGGCGGCTCGAGCCCCGTTCGTGGGACCACTTCAGGACGAGCCCTTGATCGCCTCGGATTCCGTCCGACACCCGTCGCAGCCTCCTCCTCCGGCAATGTACCCCGGGTTGGGTAGTGGGTCAGTTTGAAAAAATAGGGCCGGAAAGGTTCTTAGAAGGCGAGAGTGAACCAACCGTTGGTTCCGTTATAGACGAGCACGCAGTCTTGGAGAATGTCCCGTCCAATTAAGACCTCAAATCCTTGGACAGCTACCAGCTCTGCCGCAACTACGGGAATAGTCTGCAAGATGAGGGGTACGTGTGTGGCATGGGCGCCAGGGATGAGAAGGCTCGCATCATACTGGTCCTTAGTCTCTGGAGTAGCCCCCGTTGTCGGCGAGTGGACGGGCACGCTCCCGGTTGGGCTTAGATCCAAAGCACTAAGAATGGAATAATCGACGCACGTGCAGCTTGCCCCAGTATCCACAAGCGCTTGCACACGAACTGCGTTGGGGATGGCTTCCCCGGCCGCCTGGAGGGCTTCTGCTCGCTGTTGGCTTACACCAACATACGCTGTGAGGATCGGGCCCGCTGAGACCACTTGGAGCGTGAAGTGCGCCAATGGTCGAGCGTCGCTAACAGATTGCCGGATTGAGAAGTCGGGTGATGGTCTGGACGGTCTCGGGAATCTCGATTCGCTTGACCAAGAACGGATCTTTCGCGCCAAACTGGCGGTATCCGTGGCGAATCGCGTCCGCATACGTGTCGAAGACATCTACGACCGTATCGCCATGGATTAAAACAAACTTTCCTTGGTGCGGCTCCAGTTCCGCCCTTTTCGCCCGGTACGTTTCCTTTTCTCTTTCAAGTGCCATGGCTGCCTCCGCTGGAGGGGCATTTGAGGATACCTGTCAAGTCGGGGCCGGCGCAAGAGGGATGCCGACGAGGGGAAACCTGGCGAGGTCACATCTTGCAGTCAGGTCCCCGCCGTGCTACAATCCTTCGTATGCCTGACCGGAAAAGCAAAAAGAAGCCCGCCAAGGGGAAGTCCGCCGACGAGGACGAGAACGTAGAGGACGAGAACGTAATAGCTCGTCGGATTGTGGACGAGGCGACGGAGGCGGCGGATGACCGGGAGCCGACCGAGGAGGAGCGACAGGCCGCCGCTCGGATGCTCGGGCGACGCGGAGGGTTGAAGGGCGGCCCTGCAAGGGCTCGCAAGCTCACCAAAAAGCGCCGACGGGAGATTGCGAAGCGAGCCGCCGAGGCGCGCTGGAAGAACCACGAACACGACTAACCCGCCCTGTATTTGACAATGCTTGACCGGTCAGGTATAATATGGACATGAACAAGCTGAGCCAAGAGAAACGCTGCCAGATCGTCGCCAGCCTGGTAGAGGGCAATTCGATCCGGGCCACCTGTCGAATGACCGACACGGCCAAGGGAACGGTTTTAAAACTTCTCCGCGACCTGGGGGCGGTCTGCGCCGAGTACCAGGACGAAAAGTTCCGGGACCTGTCCTGCAACGTGCTGGAATGCGACGAGATATGGTCATTCTGCTACGCCAAGCAGAAGAACCTGCGCGACGAGTACAAGCGGACCTTTGGTTATGGCGACGTTTGGACGTTCACGGCGATCTGCGCCGACTCGAAGCTCGTCCCGACGTGGCGGGTTGGGTCGCGGGACGTGGGGACGGCGACCGACTTATGCAGGACTTGGCCTCCCGGCTCGCCAGCCGGGCGCAGATCACGACCGACGGGCACTCGATGTACCTGAACGCCGTCGAGGATGCCTTCGGGGCGGGCGTGGATTACGCCATGCTCGAGAAGATTTACGGGACCGACCCGGAGCCGCAGAAGCGGTACAGTCCGGCAAAGTGCATCGGGATCGACGTTGAGACGATCCAGGGGAACCCTGATCCGAAGCGGATCAGCACGTCCTATGT
>JBOHRW010000226.1:0-7755 GCA_050732935.1 Gemmatimonadota bacterium | reverse complement strand
ATGGCCATCGAATCTCGCGTCCAGGGTCGGCCTTGCCAATCCACATGTCGGTGGAGTCGGGCAGGGGACTGCGATATACTCAACATTCGTCGTCCTGGGGGAGGTGCAGAATGCGGATCATCGTCGTAGGCGCGGGAGAGGTCGGCTACCACCTCGCCATGCGGCTCTCCGAGGAGCGGCACGACGTGGTCGTGATCGAGCGCGACCCCGAGCTCGCGGGCCGCATCCAGGCCCAGCTCGACGTGCTGGTGATCGAAGGCAACGGCGCCAGCCTCGGACCCCTCGAGCAGGCGGGGGTTGATGGCGCCGACCTCCTCCTCGCCGTCACCAATATCGACGAGGTCAACCTGATCGCCTGCCTGGTGGCCGCACAGTTCGGGGTCGCCCAGAAGGTCGCCCGGGTCAGCAACCCTGAGTACTACGAGCGCGCGCGTCTGCGTGAGCGCGGCCGCTTCGGGGCTGACCTCCTGATCAATCCCGAGCGCGAGTGCGCGCGCGAGATCCTCAAGCTCCTCATGCGGACCGAGGCCAGCGACGTGGCCGAGTTTGGCGAGGGCCGGATTGTCCTCCTTGGTCTTCCCGTGAATGCCGACGCCCCGGTGGCGCACAAGACGCTGGCCGAGATCGGTCGCCAGCTACAGGAACGCCACTTCCTGACGGTGGCTATCGACCGGAATGGGGACTCCATCATCCCGGACGGCGAGACGCGCCTCCTGCCGGGGGACGAGATCTACCTGTTCTCCGAGGCCCGCCACCTCCAGGAGGCGTACCGGCTCCTCGGTCTCGAGCGTCGGCGGATCGAACGCGTGATGCTGCTGGGAGGGGGGCGGGTCGGACTGGCGTTGGCGACGATGCTCGAGGAGGAGGGCGTCCAGCCCACGATCCTCGAGCGGAGCCGCGAGCGTTGTCTCAAGCTCGCCGAGCGGCTTGACCGCTCGCTGGTTCTCCACGGTGACGCGACCGACCTGGAGCTCCTGACTCAGGAGGGAATCAGCCAGACCGACGGTCTGGCCGCCGTCACGAGTGAAGACGAGACCAACCTGCTGGCCTCGCTACTGGCCAAGCATCTAGGGACCAAGAAGGTGGTGACACTCATCAAGCGCAGCGAGTACATCCCTCTCGTGACGCGGGTAGGGGTCGACGCCGCGGTGAGCCCGCGTCTCTCGACCGCGAACCGGATCCTGGAGAGGATCCGTGGCCGGCGCGTCCTGTCGATGGCGATCATGGAGCGCAACCAGGCCGAGGTGATGGAGGTCCAGGTCGACGAGGCCTCCCGCGTCGTGGGTCGCGAGGTTCGGGAGCTGGACCTGCCGGCGGGGTCGATCCTGGGCTCGATTCAGCGCGGCGAGGAGGTCGTGATCCCGCGGGGCGACACGCAGATCGGGGCCGGCGACCACATTGTGGTCTTCGCCCTTCCCAGGGCGGTCGAGGAGACGGCCGAATTCTTCAACCGGTGACTCGATTCCGGCCGCGTTGACAGGGCGCTGATGCGGGGCCGCGTCGTCATCCACGTGGTGGGACTCCTGACCGCGTTCGCGGGCGCCTCCATGCTGGTCCCGGCCGTCGTGGCGCTGATCTACCGGGAGGCCGCGGCGCTCCAGCTCATCCTGTCGGCGGCCTTCACCATGGCCTGCGGGACCCTGGCCTACCGGCTCACCAGGCCGATCGCGGACATCTCGATACGTGACGGCTTTGCGATCGTGACGCTGGGCTGGGTCGCGGTGGCTGCCTTCGGTAGCATGCCATTCCTGCTCACCGGCTCCATCCCTTCGCCGACAGGCGCCTTCTTCGAGACCTTGTCGGGATTCACCACGACCGGCGCCACGGTGGTGTCGAGCATCGATGTCCTGCCTCGGGGGATCGTCCTCTGGCGGAGCCAGACCCAGTGGATGGGCGGGATGGGGATCATCGTGCTCTCGGTCGCGATCCTGCCGCTCCTGGGGGTCGGTGGCATGCAGCTCCTGCAAGCGGAGATCCCGGGGCTCGCCCCCGACAGGATCCGCCCGCGCGTTCGCCAGACAGCGGCGCTCCTCTGGGTCGTCTACGCCATCCTAACGGCCGCCGAGGTCGTGCTCCTCCTCTTTGGCGGCATGACCGGCTTCGAGGCCGTCAATCACGCCTTTACCACCATGGCCACCGGCGGGTTCTCGACCGAGGACGGCTCGATCGGCGCGTTCGAGGCGCCGTATCTCCAGTACGTCATCGCCTTCTTCATCGTCCTGGCGGGGATCAACTTCACCCTCCACTACAACTGGCTGACGGGGAACTGGCGCGCCGTTCTGCGGAACCCGGAGCTCCGGGTCTACCTCGCCATCCTGGCGGTGTCGACCGGGCTCCTGACCATCATCGTCCACCTGCCGGGCCATGTCGAGGGAGGCCTCGAGGCGAGCTTCCGGGCCGCGTTCTTCCAGTCCGCCTCACTCATGACCACGACCGGCTACGCGACCATCGACTACGAGCTCTGGTCGCCGGCCGCCCACGTCCTGCTCGTCCTCCTCATGCTGATCGGCGGCTGCACGGGCTCGACGGCGGGCTCGGTGAAGGTCCTCCGCCACATGCTCGTCGCTAAGGAGGCCCGGATCTCGCTCCGCAAGCTCCTCCACCCCGCGGGCGTATTCGTCTACAAGCTGAACGGCCGGACGGTGTCCGAGGACGTGCTGGCCAGCGTGAGCGGCTTCCTGCTCCTCTATCTCGGCGCGCTGGCGATGGGTGTCCTCGCCCTGGCGCTGCTGGGGCTGGATGCCAGGACTGCCGTCGGCGCCGCGGTCGCCACGCTCGGGAATGTCGGTCCCGGCCTGGGGCTGGTGGGGCCCTCGACGACCCACGCGGGCATGAGCGGCGCCGAGCTGTGGGTGATGTCGGCGCTCATGCTGCTCGGAAGGCTCGAGATCTTCACGGTCATCATCCTGTTCACCCGGGGGTACTGGCGGTGAGCGGAGCCGAGGTCGGTTCGCGGTCGGGCGTCGGTCTCGTTCGCGAGCTGGGCCTCCTCGACATCACGATGGTCGGAGTCGGCGCCATGATCGGCGCCGGGATCTTCGTCTTGACCGGAATCGCTGCCGGCGAGGCCGGCCCGGCGCTCATCCTCGCCTTCGCGCTAAACGGCGTGGTCACCCTCCTGACCGGCATGGTCTACGCCGAGCTCGGCTCGGCGATCCCCGAGGCGGGCGGCGGCTACCTGTGGGTCAAGGAAGGCATGCCGGCCTGGAACGCTTTCATGGCGGGCTGGATGAGCTGGTTCGCCCACGCCGTAGCCGGCAGCCTCTACGCCCTCGGCTTCGGTGCCTACCTGGAGCTCATGCTGGACGAGTTCGGGGTGTCTCTCCTCGGCCTGACCGGCGATCCCCTCCAGAAGGGTCTCGCGGTCGGTGTCGCCCTCCTCTTCGTCGGCATCAACTTCAAGGGCGTCTCGGAGACGGGGAAGGTGGGCAACCTCGTCACGATCGGGAAGATCGGAATCCTGGCGATCTTCGTGGTGAGCGGGCTCGTGGCCGTGCTCCGGAACCCGGAATTCATGGACAAGCTGACGCCGTTCGCCCCGCATGGCATGGGCGGGATCCTGATCGCCATGGGCCTCACCTTCATCGCCTTCGAGGGCTACGAGATCATCGCCCAGGCCGGCGAGGAGGTGAAGAATCCGCGCGAGAACATCCCCAAGGCGGTGTTCCTGTCGCTGGCCATCGTAATCCCGATCTACATGCTGGTCGCGTTCACGGCGCTGACCGCGGTCACCCCCGCGACAGGCGAACCCACCTGGCAGTGGCTGGGCCTGCACGCCGAACTGGGGCTGGCCGAGGCGGCCCGGCAGTTCATGCCGCTCGGGATGACGTTGCTCTTGATCGGCGGGATCCTGTCCACCATGAGCGCGCTCAACGCGACCACCTTCTCGTCCACGCGGGTGTCGTTCGCGATGGGCCGGGACCGCAACCTCCCCGATCTCTTTGGCCGGATCCACGAGGCGACCCGGACCCCGTTCCTGGCGCTTCTGTGCAGCGGCGCCCTCATCATCTTCATGGCCGTGGTGATCCCGATCGAGGACGTGGCTGCGGCTGCGGACGTCATGTTCCTGCTCCTCTTCCTTCAGGTGAACATCGCCGTGATCACGATCCGGAAGAAGTACGGCGACAAGCTGAACTACGGTTACCTGATGCCTTTTCATCCAGTCCTGCCGGTGATCAACATGGGATTGATCGCCGTGCTGGCGGCTTTCATGTTCCAGTTCTCGCCGCTGGCGTGGTTCTTCGTGGTCGGCTGGCTCGCGGTGGGCTTCGTCATCTATTTAGGGTACGCAGCGGGGCGCGAGCGCGAGAAGAAGGTCACACCCGTCGTTCTCGAGGAGCGCTGGGAGTACAGCGAGGAGGGGCCGCGGGTCCTGGCCGCGCTGCCGGCGGCCGAGGAGGACATCGGTCGAATCGTCGATGTGGCCGGGCGGATCTCACGCGCCATCGAGGGCGAGCTCCTGCTCCTCCATGTCGCCACCGTCGCCCCCCAGACGCCGCTCCGCGCTGGCCGCGCTGTGGTCGAACGCACCCGCCAGCTGCTGGAAGGGGCCGAGGAACTCGCCAAGAAGACGGGCGTGAAGGCCCGGCGCATCGTGCGGCTCGGGCATCATCCGTCGAGCGGCATCGTGGACACCGCCGAGGAAGCCGATGTCGAGTTCGTGGTCATGGGCTGGCACCGACGACCCGACCCCCGGCGCCACTTCGGCCGCAACATCGATCCCGTCATGCGCGAGGTGTCGGGAACCGTCGTCGCCATCCTGGACACGGTCTCGGTGCCGGCGGGGCGGATCCTGGTTCCGGTCGCCGACCCGGAGAACGCGAGCGATCTGGTCGGCCTGGCGCGCCTACTCGTGAAGGACGGCCCCGGCGGCCGGATCACCGCGCTTCACGTCATCCCGCCTGACCTGAATCCCGACGCGCGCGACAAGCGGCTGGAGGAGCTCCGCGAGGGGCTCGCCCGCCCGGCTTTCTTCGATCCGAAGGATGCCGTGAGCCTGATCGACGGCGGGCGGATCGGGCTCGAGGTCGTCGAGTCGTCCCAGATGGCGAGGGCGATCGGTGAGGCGACGAGGGGTCAGGATCTCCTGATCGTGGGCTCCAGCGAGGAGAGCTGGTTCCGGCGTCGGATCTTCGGCCGCACCTCCTTCTATATCGCCCACCGGGCGCAGTGCCCCGTCATCGTCATCAACCGGCGGACCCCCACGGTCAAGTTCGAGTTCCAGACCTTCTTCGAGTTCTTTCGTCAGGGGGCGGAAGAGGCGTAGGAGAGAGGAGGAGAGCATGTCACTGGAGGATCTCGAGAGCGCCGGCATCCTGTTGCCGCGCGAGGAATGGGGGAAGCGGGATCTCGCCACCGCCGTCAACAAGCCGCTCCTGGTCGTGGCCGGGATCGTGGCCGTCGTGTCGTGTGCGCTCATGTACGTTGGGGATGGCGGTCCGTTGACCCAGATCGCGGGCGGCGTCTATCTGGTGGACTTGGTCGGCTTTACGTGGCTTTCGTGGAGGGCGGTGGGGGAGCAGTGATCTACGGGCTGGCAGGGGAATTGCATCCGCAGAAGTCCTTGCCCATACTACTCTCTATCCGGCGCCCATGACGAAGCTGATCATCCAGATTCCCTGCTATAACGAGGCCGAGACCCTCCCGGTTACCCTGGCCACTCTGCCCCGCTCCCTGCCCGAGGTCGACGAGATCGAGTGGCTCGTGATCGACGACGGGAGCGAGGATGGCACGGCTTCGGTCGCCCGTGAGCACGGCGCGGATCATGTGGTACGCCTGCCGCGGAATCAAGGATTGTCCAAGGCTTTTGTGGCAGGGCTGGACGCGTCCCTGGCGGCAGGGGCGGACATCATCGTCAATACAGACGCCGACAATCAGTACATGGCCTCGGACATTCCGAGACTGGTGGCTCCCATCCTGGCGGGCGAAGCCGAGATCGTCATCGGCGAAAGGCCCATCGCCGGCACGGCTCACTTCTCCCCGCTGAAAAAGCTGCTGCAGAGAATCGGAAGCTGGGTCGTCCGCAGGGTGAGCGGGACCGCGGTTCGGGATGCCCCCAGCGGGTTCCGGGCCATGTCACGGCAGGCAGCCATGCAGCTGCACGTCTTCAACGAGTACAGCTACACTCTTGAAACGATCATACAGGCGGGTCGCAAGGGCATGGCGATCGTTTCGGTTCCGATCGGGACGAACGAGGAGCTGCGACCGTCGCGGCTCTTCGCCAGCCTGCCCGATTACATCGTCCGCCAGTTTCTGATCATCTTCCGGATCTTCGTCACCTACAATCCTTTCATCTTCTTCGCAGTGCCGGGAGCGATCTCGTTCGGGCTAGGATTCCTGATCGGCTTGAGGTTCCTGATCGACTATATGGCGACGGGTGGGCTGGGCCATATCCAGTCCTTGATTCTGGCGGCGCTTCTGATGGGAGCTGGCTCGATGCTCATCGTGGTCGGTTTGCTGGCCGATCTCATTTCCGTGAATCGGAAGCTCCTCGAAGCCCTGGACTGGAGGCTTCATCGAATAGAGGATCGGCTCGGGGAAGAGAGCCGAGAGAATCGGCTGGAGAGAATCCTCTGAGTCCGCGGCTTCGCGTGCTCCACATCACATCTTCCTACCCATCAAGCGATGCCGATCCACGCGGCATTTTCGTTAAGAGAATCGTACAGGGCCAGCGGGACCAGGGGGCCCAAGTCCGCGTGCTCGCCCCGGGGGCTCCGGGATTGCCGGACACCGAGGTCCAGGAAGGTGTATTGGTCCACCGAGCTGCGTATTGGGTAGGCTCAGGGCAGCACCTGACGCGTGGACTCTCGGGAATCGCACCTAACCTCCGTGAGCGCCCGTGGCTCTTTCCCCAGCTCGTCTCCCTCGTGGCGGCCCTCGCCCGAGTGGGCTCCCGTCTCGGCGAAGACCACGACGTCATTCACGCGCACTGGCTGTATCCAGCGGGACTGGCCGGGGTCTGGGCCGCCCGTCGCACAGGACGTCCGCTCGTGGTCACGAGCCATGGTGGCGATCTCAATCTTGCCATGAGCTCGCGGATGCTCCGAAAGATCGCGGGTGCCGTTGCCCGCTCCGCGGACGCGTGCGTCGCCGTCAGCGAGACTCTCGTGGGGTCATTCCAACGCCTTGGGGTATCCGATTCCGCGATCGTGATGATTCCGTATGGGATCGATCCCGGCATGAAAGCGGACCCCGAGCCCAAAGATCCGGTCTTCGTGAGGTACCGTTCTGCGGAGGGTGTGCGGCTGGTCTATATAGGGAGCCTCATCCCCAGGAAGTCCGTTCGTACGCTGCTCGAGGCACATACCGCCCTGGAACGAAGGGGCATGCCTGTTACGACGCTGATCGTAGGAGCGGGTCCTCTCGCGGAAGATCTAAAACGTTACGCCGTCGAGCAGTCGTTGACCCGCGTCCTGTTTGCAGGGGAGCAACCACCTTCGGCAATTCCTCATTACTTGCGGGCGAGTCATGCGTTGGTCCTTCCATCGCTCTCCGAGGGACGGCCGAATGTGGTGCTCGAGGCGATGGCGCAAGGAAGGCTCGTCCTGGCATCGGACATCCCTGGCAGTCGGGAGATGATCGAGGAAGGTCGAACGGGAATGCTCTTCCCGGCGAGAGATGCGGTTGCGCTGGCACGATGCATCGAGCGGCTGCTGGACGAGGACGCTCGGATCGGAACGATGGGTCGACAAGCGGAACAGATGGTGCGACGAGGTGGCATGCTCACGGAAGACAATGCGCGGAAACACCTGGCCC
>JBOHRW010000225.1:0-6235 GCA_050732935.1 Gemmatimonadota bacterium | reverse complement strand
CCCTCGCTGCGGGCACTCTGCCGACTCGCACTGGACTGTCATATGGGTGATCTCGAAACCGGATTCGAGAACGTTCCTGAGATCTTCGAGCACGACCTGATTGGGGCGGGTTTCCGCCACCAGGACGTGTGCCGAAAGGGACACGAGTCCGCTGGTAATCGTCCAGACGTGCAGGTCGTGCACCTCGAGCACGCCTGGGACGCGCGACATCGCTTCCTGCACCGCCTCTACATCCAGATTGCCGGGCGCGTGCTCCATCAGGATCGCCGCCGCTTCCTTGAGAAGCCTCCAGGAGGAAACAAGAATAAGAAGCCCGATCAGCACCGAAGCGATCGGGTCTGCCAGATTCCAGCCGGTGGTCGAGATCAGGATCGCGGCGATGATGGTGCCAACGCTGCCCAGAAGATCGCCAAGTACGTGCAGCCAGGCGCCATGCACATTCAGATTTTCGCCTCTCCCTTCGTGGAGGATCCAGAGCCCTACGACATTCACGACCAAGCCTCCCGCGGCGACTCCGAGCATCAACGGGCCCTGAACCTCGGGCGGCTCCCCCAGTCTCTGGGCGGCCTCGATGAATATGTAGATCGCGACGGCGACGAGCGTGACGCCGTTGGCGAGAGCCGCGAGGATCTCGATCCGGTGGTATCCGTACGTGCGCTGCGGCGTCGCTGGACGACGGGCGATCCACATCGCGAACAGGCTGAGGCCGAGCGCCGCCACATCCGAGAACATGTGCCCCGCATCGGCGAGCAGGGCGAGGGAGTTGGTCAGCAACCCGCCGATGATCTCGGCGATCATGTATCCGGCGGTGAGGGCTAGGACGAGTGCCAAGCCCTTCTGCTGGCGCGCACGCGAGTCCGGGTCCCGCGCAGACGAATGCGTGTGGCCGGCCGCCCGGCTCATCAGAATGATTGGCGGATTTCGACGACTCGCTCCAGACCGAGCACCACGATCTTCCCGTCCCCGGGGCGGCCAGTGTGGGCTGCCCGATGGAGCACTCGCACGATCTCCTCGACCTGCTCGTCGGGAGCGATGATCTCGAGTTGGACCTTCTCCTTGAAGTCGGTCACCTCCTCCTCCGGCGTGCGCGCAGAGACGGCGAATTTCTCTCGCCCGAACCCGCGGATGGGCACCACGGTCATTCCCGGGAAGGCGGGGACCTCGCCGCAGGACAGGACCACTTCGTCGAGGCGGAACGGCTGGATGACGGCAAGGATCAGCTTCACGGCGCAACCTCCAGATCGCGCGTTGGACGCCGGACGCGCTCCAGCCAGCTGTAAAGCGTAGGCAGCAGGAACAGCGTCAGAAGAGTCGAGGTAATCAGTCCCCCCACGACCACGGTGGCGAGCGGGCGCTGAACCTCGGAGCCCGCGCCGCCCGACAGCAGCAGCGGCACGAGCCCGAGGCTCGCGACCAGGGCGGTCATGAGGACAGGGCGCAGCCGCAGCTCGGTGCCGCGGAGCACGGCGGCCTCCACGTCGTGGCCCTCGAGACGGAGGGTGTTGATGTAGCTCACCAGCACTACGCCGTTGAGCACCGCCACCCCGAAGAGCGCGATGAAGCCAACGGATGCCGGGACCGAGAGATACTGACCGGTCACGAACAGGGCCAGGATCCCACCGATCATCGCGAACGGCACGTTCAGGATGATGAGCAGCGCCTGCCGCAGGGAGCCGAAGCTGAAGTAGAGCAGCAGGAAGATCAAGGCGATCGTGAGAGGGACGATGATCGTGAGGCGCTGCATCGCTCGCTGCTGGTTCTCGAACTGCCCGCCCCAGGTCACCTGATACCCCGGCGGCAGGTCGACATCGGCGGCGACCGCCCGCTGCGCCTCGGCGACGAAGCCCCCCATGTCACGACCGCGCACGTTGGCCTGGACGACGATCCGCCGCTGGTTGCGTTCGTGGCTGATCTGTTTCGGCCCGGTGATCACCCGGATATCAGCGAGCTGAGCCAGCGGAACCTGCACCCCATGGCCTGGAGTCGAGACGAGGATGTTCGAGATCTCCTCCACGTCGCGGCGAAACGGTTCCTGCAGCCGCACGGAGATGTCGAAGCGGCGCGAACCCTCGAAGACCTGACCCACGACCTCACCTCCGACGGCGCTCTCGATGACTTCCTGCACGGCGGAGACGTTGAGCCCGTAACGGGCAATCGCCTCGCGATCGACCCGGATCTGAAGCTGCGGCTGCCCGGTCACCTGCTCGACCTGAACATCGGCCGCGCCCGGGACTTGCTGGACCAACCGGCTGATCTGGTTCGCTTTCTCCGTCAGGATATCCAGGTCGTCCCCGAAGACGGATATCGCGAGTTCCGCGCGCACGCCCGACAACAGCTCGTCCACGCGGAAGGCGATCGGCTGCGAGAAGTTCAGCAGCACCCCCGGCGTGTGCCCCAGGCGTTCCTCCATCGCCTCCACGAGCTCCTCCTTGCTCCCGAAGCGCCAGTCCCCGGGCGGATCGAGGCCCACATAGATCTCGATGTTGTTGACGGGCTCCGGGTCCCCGCCCGCCTCGGCGCGGCCGATCTTCGAGACGACGGTCGTGACCTCCGGAAAAGCCAGCAGCTCGCGCTCCAGGAGGCCGGCCATGCGCGCGGTCTCGTCGAGACCGGCGCTGGGGGCCAGCGTGACCCGCAGCATCACAGACCCCTCTTCGAGAGCGGGCACGAATTCGCTGCCCAGGAACGGGAACACCGCGAGGCTGACCGCCAACGCGGCCACAGCGCCGAGCACAGTCCGCCGGCGGTTCGCCATCGCCCACCGCAGGGCGGGCAGGTAGTGGGCCTTGATGGGGCGCATCACCCAGGTATCCTCCTCGCTGCCGCCCTTGATGATATAGGACGCCAACACCGGGATCACGGTGAGCGAAAGGACGAGCGATGCGAGCATCGCGAAGCTGATCGTGTAGGCCATGGGAGTGAAGAGCTTGCCTTCGACCCCCTCGAGCGTGAACAGCGGCAGAAAGACGAGGATGATGATCGCGATCGCGAAGACGATCGGACGGCCCACCTCCTGCGCGGCCCGGAGCACGACATGGATCGCCGGTTCGTCGGCGTGGCGCGGCGCGGCGCCGACGGCCTGCCCGCCCGCGCCGTGCGCCGGCCTTTCGGAAAGATGGCGGTAGATGTTTTCCACCATCACGACCCCGCCATCCACCATCATCCCGATGCCGATCGCCAGACCGCCCAGCGACATCAGATTGGCGCTGATGCCGAACAGGCGCATGAGGATGAACGAGACTAGCAGGGCCAGCGGCAGCATCGTCGTCACGACGAGCGCGCTCCGCACGTTGCCGAGGAAGAGCATCAGCACCAAAACGATCAGCACGCCGCCCTCGAGGAGCGCCTCCGTTACCGTGTCCACGGCGCGCTCGACGAGCTCGGTCTGATCGTAGAAGGGGACGATGCGCACGCCCTCGGGCAGGATCGCGTTGATCTCGGCGACCTTGGCCTTCGTTCGCTCGATGACTGCGGAGGTGTTCTCGCCGAGCAACTTGAGCACGACGCCCGCGACGACCTCACCCTCGCCGTCCTTCGTCACGATGCCGCGGCGCACCTCCGGCCCGATGACCACGTTGGCGACGTTCCGGATGTAGATGGGGGTCCCCTCCCGAGTCTCGACCACGATGTCCCCGATGTCATCGAGCGTCTCGACCAATCCCAGCCCCCGGACCAGGTACTCCTCGGCGTTGCGTACGATGTAGCCGCCGCCGACGTTGCGATTGTTCTGCCGGATCGCCTCGATCACCTCGTCGAGCGCTACTTCGTGCTGGAGCAGTCGGCCCGGATCGATCTGCACCTGGTACTGCTTGACACTGCCGCCGAAGGAGAGGATCTCCGTGACGCCGGGGACGGTGCGCAGGTTGTACTTCACGACCCAGTCTTGGAGCGTTCGCAGCTCCATGTCGTCATAGCCCGGACCCTCGAGCACGTACTGGTACACCTGCCCGAGGCCGCTCGTGATCGGCCCCAGCTCGGGCTCGCCGAGACCCTCGGGGATCTCATCCTCGGCGGACCGCAACCGCTCGAGAACGAGCTGCCGCGCGAAGTAGATATCGATGTCGTCTTCGAAATAGACGTTGACCTGGGAAATCCCGAAGGCGGATAGCGATTTCACCTCTGCGACCCCCGGGATCGAGTTCATCGCCACCTCGACCGGATACGTGACGAGCTGTTCGACCTCTTCGGGGGCGAGGCCCGGCGATTCGGTGATGACCTGAACGAGAACGGGCGAGACGTCCGGGAACGCGTCGATCGGCATCCGGGCGAGCGCGTAGAGGCCGGCGCCGACCGTGGCGGCGATGAAGAGCAGAACGATCGCTCGGCTCCTGAGGGCGAGCTCGATCACACGGTCGATCACCGACGGGGCCTCAGTGGTGACCCCCGCCGAAGCTTTCCTTCTCGAGCTCCGACTTGAGCGAGAAGCTGCCTTCGGCGACGATCCGCTGACCGGCGCGCAGACCAGCCGTGACGGCGACGCGCCCGTCCGGGAAACGCTCCCCGAGCGTGACAGGCGTCGCGCGGAAGCGATTCGCGCCGACGGGCACGAAGACGACGTTCCGGCCCTCGAGCACCTGGACGGCCGTCTCGGGCACGGTGAGCAGCTCGGGGAGAACGGCGCCGTGGATTCGCGCGGTGACGAACATTCCCGGCCGCAGCGTTCCGCCCGGGTTGGCCACCTCCGCCCGCACCTTGATCGTGCGCGTCTCGGGATCGACGATCTGCCCGACGTAGGTGATTTTGCCCTCGTAGGTCGAGTCGCCGAACGCGGTCGTCGTCAGGGCCAGGCTCTGGCCGGCCCGCACCTGACCGAGGTCCTTCTCGTAGAGATCCAGCTCGACCCAGAGCGGGTCGAGGTCCGCGACGGTGAAGAGCGTGTCGGAAGGGCCGGCGATCTGCCCGGGGGTGGCCCGACGCGTGACGACGACTCCCGCGATCGGAGAGGAGACCGCGAACGACGCGCCTTGCCCGTCCGCGCCCGCGCCCAGCGCTCGAAGGGCCGCCTCGGCGGCTCGCAGGTCGGCGGCCGCCCGCTGGTACTCCGCCTCGGCGTCCTGCAGCTCGCGCCGGGAGGTGATCTTCCGCTCGTAGAGGGCGCGTTCGCGTTCCAGCGCCGCCCGTGAAACCTCGAGATCGGCCCGTGCGCGATCGAGGTCGCCGCGCAGCGCGCCGACCTCAGGGCTCTCCAGCAGCGCCAGCGGCTGGCCGGCCCCGACCGAGCGTCCCAGATCGGACAGCACCCGCACGACGCGCCCCTCGGCGCGGGGGGCGACGAGCGAGACGCGATTCAGGTTGTAGGTCACCGTTCCGCTCGCCACATGCTGGCTCTCCGCTCCGGCGGTCACGGTGACGATCCGGAGTCCGGCGGCCGCCATCCCGATCGAGTCGAGGACGACGAGGCCTTCTCCTTCGTCGGCGTGCTCTTCCGCGCTCTCGTCCTCGGTCGATGGCGAACGCGCCCCGCCGATCAGGGTCCATGCTACGAGGGCGATGAGAGCCGCGAGAATCCCGGCGGCGAGCGCGCGTTGCCTGGGCGTCAACCGGTCGTAGGTAGCCTGGGTCGTGGTTCGAAGCCGAGCGCTCGTGTGCGAGAAGCGTGACATCGCGGTCTATTCCCTTCCGGTGGGGAGATAGGAGCGATCGGGCACGAGGACGCCCGTCGCGGCTTCGAGCTCGACCAGCGCCGCGCCCCGCGCCAGCCATGACGCCCAGTACTCGAGCTCGCTCTCGATGAGTTGGTTGCGAATGAGCAGGACTTCGGCGAGTCCGAACTTCCCGGCTTGGAAACCCTCTTCGAGCAGAGCCTGGTTCTCCCGCGCCTGGGCCAGGACGTCGCGTTCGAAAACGGCCGTGGCCTCGGCCGCCGCGGCGTAGTTCGCGAGAGCCTGAGCGATTTCGACGCGGATGCGCGACTCCAGCGCTTGTCGGCGGAGCCGCGCTTGCTCGGCCAGCGCATCGATCTGGGCCGCCCCGCCCCGGTTGCGATTGAAGAGCGGGAACGGCACCGCGATACCGACATCGAGCCGCGGGGGTTCGCCGTCCTCTGCCTCGCGAGTGGCCCGGAGGATCAGGTTCGGGACCGCCTCGCGACGGGCCAGCCGCGCCTTAGCAGCGAGACGGTCGGCCTCCCGAGCGAGCGCGGCGAGATCGGGCCGGCGGACGAGGGCGAGGGCGACGAGGGAATCGGCCGAGAGAACCCGCGGATGCAGCGAGGCCGGCTCGTCATCCACGAGGA